>CATPCO010000811.1 GCA_955652925.1 uncultured Xanthobacteraceae bacterium
ACCGGACTCGGCATCGATCGCCGCAGCCGCAGGCGTTCGACTTATGATGTTCTCATCGGCGAGGCGGCATTGCCCGATGCGGTCATGACCACCGCGGTGCCGCGGCTTTCGATTGCGCCTTCAACACTCGATCTTTCCGGCCTTGAGCTCGAAGTCAGTCAGGCCGCCGATCGCGCACTGCGGCTGCGCAACGGGCTTGCACCGCTGCGCGCCGCCAGGACGCACGCAAGCGCCTTTACTTATGTGCTGATCGATTGTCCGCCCTCGCTCAATCTTCTGACGGTCAACGCCATGGCGGCGGCGGACGCGATCCTGGTGCCGCTGCAGTGCGAGTTCTTCGCGCTCGAAGGCTTGTCGCAGCTCTTGCAAACCGTGCAGAGCGTCAAAGCTGCACTCAATCCCGATCTCGTGATTCATGGCATCGTGCTCACCATGCACGATGCCCGCAACAATCTCTCTAATCAGGTTGTCGCGGACGTGCGTGCGAACAGCAAAGAGAAAGTCTACGACACCATCATTCCGCGCAATGTGCGCGTGTCGGAGGCGCCCTCTTACGGCAAGCCGGTTC
This sequence comes from uncultured Xanthobacteraceae bacterium, assembly GCA_955652925.1. Lineage (GTDB taxonomy): Bacteria > Pseudomonadota > Alphaproteobacteria > Rhizobiales > Xanthobacteraceae > VAZQ01. Next base: position 569 of record CATPCO010000811.1, read on the forward strand.
TGGTCTACGATCTCAAATGCGTCGGCAGCGAAGCGTACCTGCGGCTCGCTACCGAAATCATCCAACGCGAGAAAGAGCTAATTGCGTTGCGCGATCGCGGCAACACTACGGTGCCGGCAATGACATTGCCGTCCTGAAATGGCGGGGGGACCTCATGGCGGATGACAGCCGATCGCGATTGGGGCGCGGCCTCGCGGCGCTCATGGGAGATGTCGGCGATGAAACCAGGGCGCCGGAGAAAGCGCGTCCGCAACGGCGTGTCCCCATCGAGTTTCTCAAGCCTAATCCGCGCAACCCGCGTCGCAGCTTTTCCGAGGCAGAGCTCGACGGCCTTGCCGCGTCCATCAAAGAGCGCGGCATCATTCAGCCCGTGATCGTTCGTACGCTGGAAGCATCGAGCGATCACTATGAAATCATCGCCGGCGAGCGCCGCTGGCGCGCCGCGCAGCGCGCGGGCCTGCATGAGATTCCGATCGTCCCGCTGGAAGCCACCGATAGCCAGGCGCTCGAGCTCGCGATCATCGAGAACGTGCAGCGCTCCGATCTCAATCCGCTCGAAGAAGGTGCCGGCTATCAGATGCTCGCGAGCGAGTACGAGCACAGTCACGATCAGATTGCGAAGCTCGTCGGCAAAAGCCGCGCGCACGTAACAAACACAATGCGCTTGTTGAAACTGCCGGAACCGGTCAAGGCCTACATACGCGAAGGAAAAATATCAGCTGGCGCGGCGCGCAGCCTGATCGGAAGCCCCGATCCCGAGCGTATCGCGCGTGAGATCGTGCAGCGCGGATTGAATGTGCGCCAGGCGGAAGCGCTCGCGAAAGAGCGCACACCGGCGAGCGCGGGCACCAAGACTGCGCAACAAAAACATGCCGACACGCTCGCGCTCGAACGGCGCCTGTCGGACCAGCTTGGACTTAAGATCAAATTGACCCAGCGTGGCGCCGGCGGCGTGCTGACGATCGAGTTCCGCGACCTTGATCAACTCGATGATCTGCTGCGGCGCTTGCAGGGCAGTTGATGCCTGGTAGCCGTGTAGCCCGCATGAGCGCAGCGACATGCGGGGATTATGTCGGCACGGCGGGCCCCGGATATCGCGGAGCCTGCCATCGGGCGGCGGCTTTGCGCCGACCCAGTGGCTCATCCGGGCTACGATCTGCTACGACCTGCGCCGAGCCCCGCTCCTTTCACCCGCATTTGCGGCCAGCGCAAGCAACGCGCGCTGTTCGATCACTGCCGCCAGCGCGGATTGCCGGCGCGACTCGAGCGCAGCCTCCGCAAGCTGCGTCATCGCACGTTCGAGCCGCGCTGATGTCCAAATTCGCAGCGCTGCATTGATTGCGTCTTTACGTTTGAAATAGCCGAAGATGCCCTTCGTGGCCTCCCATGAGGACGCACCCCGTTCGATTGCGAGTCTCGCTTTGTGCAGTTGGGCGGCGTGGCGCACGGCCGCGAACACCACCGTCCCGGCAGCGATCCCTGCGGTGCGCGCCCTGCCGAACTTGACTTCCAGCTCACCGGAGTGTCCGGCAAACGCCGCGTCGACGAGATCGTCGGCTTCAAGCGCCGACGCATCGGATACCACGGCAATGATGTCTCCCAGTCCGACCTGTCCCTTGCCCCTTGCAAACAGCGCAAGCTTCGCCAGCTCCTGTCGCGAGGCCAGCCGATCGCCGCCCAAAAGCGAAACGAGCGCGGCGGACGCCTCCTGCGAGATCGACAAGGCGCTGCCGCGCATCTCCGACTCGATCAGGCGGAGCAGCTGTTCTTCGTCGTCCGGGTAGCACGGCAACGCGATCGCATCCTTCGCCTGCTCACAGGCAACGCGCAGTGGTGAATTCGCCCGCAGCTCTCCCGCCTCGATCACAACGCGGCAATCCGGTGAAGGCGAAGCGATGAGCGCCTCCACGGCTGGGACGACATTGCGTCCTCCTCCTTTGAGCCATACGGCGCGCCGGCCGCCGAACAGCGGAATGGTGTTTGCTTCCTCGATGAGACGGGTAGACTCGAGCTCGTCGCCCTCCAGACGGACCAGCGCAAACGGGTCGGAGGGGTCCTCAACCCAGTTGCGAATCAGTGCCTCGGCGCGCTCATGCACGAGGCCGGCATCGGGGCCGTAAACAAGAATGACCGGCGGCGCCCGATCAGCGCGTGCCAGGAAATTTTCGACCTCAGCTGCCTTGATCGCAACCACGACCAACCGGGACTGTGCTTGTCGAACGTGCGGCGCCGGCGTGCATCAACCCACCGGAGCTCCGGGTTACGCGCCCGCAATGAAATAGGATGACAGCCGTGCTCTGATGTTCTCGGCAATGACTTTCGCCGCCCGGCTTTCGGCGTCACGCAGGCCGCGCAGGCGCGCGTAGCGCTGCTGCTGGCCGGGGATATCGTAGGTCACGCGCGAGAACGTCTGCCCCGTGACGACGATCTTGCCGGTCGCGATCTCGGTCAAGGAATAGGTCGCCGTGATGCCGTAGTCCTCATAGTCGGGACGTCCCGTGTTTTTGTCTACAATGATAGCTGTTCGCGTCGTGGCCATCGAAATTTTCAGGCGGTGGACCGGCGGTGCCTCGGCCCCACCCCCGGTAAAATCGAATAGAATCGCGTTGCGGATTTCGACCGCGAGCCGCTCGTCGTCGGTTCCCTTGGGTGCGGAGATCTGGAGGACGTCCACCGCCGCGAGCTGGTCGCGCAGAATGGAGCCTCCTCCCACTGTGCGTTCGCCATACAGCGGCTGAAAGCAGCCGGCCGTGAGCGCGGCAATCGCCAGCGCCGCAGCGCCTCGGCAAAGACGCGAGAAGGAGCTCTCAGGCGACCACATTCACGATCCTCTGGGGCACCACAATCACCCGCTTGGGCGGCTTGCCCGCAAGCGCCCGCTTCACCGATTCGAGCGCCAGCACGGCCGTTTCGATGTCCGCGTTCGGAGCGTTGCGCGCAACTGTGACATCATCGCGTTTCTTACCATTGATTTGGACCGGAAGTGTGATGCTGTCCTCGATAAGGAGAGCCGGTTCCAGTTCCGGCCAGGGCTGCACGGCCACCGGAGCCGTATGCCCCAGGAAAGCCCAGCATTCCTCGGCCAGGTGCGGCATCATGGGGTGAAACAGCGCCACCAGGATGTCGGCGGCCTCGCGCACGGCCCACCGGTAGTCGGCCGTTGGCTCAGTCTCGATGCTGCCCAGCGAAGCCCCAAACGTGTTGGCGAATTCATAGATTTGCGCGATGGCCACGTTGAAACGCAGCCGTTCGATGTCTTCAGAGACGCGGGCAAGCGCGCGATGGGCGCTCTTGCGCAGAGCAAGTGCGGCCTCGCTGAACGCTGCCGGCCGCACAGCGCCGGGCGGTGCGGCGACCCCGGCCGCCTCGTTCACCAGCCGCCACAGCCGCTGCACGAATCGCCACGCGCCCTGGACGCCTTCTTCCGTCCAGATGACGTCGCGATCCGGCGGAGAGTCGGACAGCATGAACCAGCGCGCCGTATCGGCACCGTAGGTTGCGATAATGTCATCGGGGTCAACGGTATTGTGTCTCGACTTCGACATCTTTTCGATGGCGCCGATCTCGACGGGCTCTCCCGTTGACGCGAGAGTCGCACGGCGCTCTTTGCCCGCGCCTTGCAGGCGCACCTCGGCGGGCATCGCCCATTCGCCGTTCGCCCGCTGATAGGTCTCGTGCACCACCATTCCCTGGGTGAACAGCCCGTCAAACGGCTCGTCGAGCCCGGCATGGCTGGTGAC
>CATPCO010000812.1 GCA_955652925.1 uncultured Xanthobacteraceae bacterium
CGTCTCGTGGGATACGGCGATCAACGAGATCGGCGACAAGCTCATAGCCATTCGCGAGAAGTCGGGGCCGGATTCCGTGTATTGGCTCGGCTCCGCGAAATTCACCAACGAAGGCGCCTATCTCTTCCGCAAGCTCGGCGCGTTCTGGGGGACCAACAATACCGACCACCAGGCGCGTATCTGCCATTCGACCACCGTCACCGGCGTAGCCAACACCTGGGGCTACGGCGCGATGACCAACAGCTACAACGATATCCGCAACGCGAAGACGTTAGTGATCCTGGGCGGCAATCCGGCGGAAGCACATCCCGTTTCGTTGCAGCATCTGCTTGAAGGCAAGGAGCTCAACAAGGCCAATTTCATTGTCATTGATCCGCGCATGACACGCACGGCAGCGCATGCCACGGAATACGTGCGCATGCGTCCGGGCACCGATATCCCGGTGATCTACGGGATGCTCTGGCACATCTTCAAGAATGGATGGGAGGACAAGGAATTCATTGCGCAGCGCGTCTATGGCATGGATGACGTCCGCAAAGAGATCGAGAAGTGGACGCCGGAGGAAGTCGAGCGCGTGAGCGGAGTTCCCGGCGAGCAGCTCAAGCGCGTCGCCGAAAAATTCGCAAAGGAAAAGCCCTCGACCCTGATCTGGGCCATGGGACAGACCCAGTTCACCGTCGGCACGGCCAACGTCCGCGCGAGCTGCATCGCGTTGCTTGCGACCGGCAATGTTGGCGGGCCTGGCAAGGGCGCCAATATCTTCCGCGGGCACGACAACGTGCAGGGCGCGACCGATGTCGGGCTCGATATCGTGACGCTGCCCTTCTACTACGGCCTGCTCGAAGGCGCTTGGCGCCATTGGGGCCGCGTCTGGGAGGTCGATTACGACTGGCTCCAATCGCGATTCGATTCCAAAAAGATCATGGAGACTCCGGGGATACCGCTGACCCGCTGGTTCGACGCGGTTCTGCTGCCGAAGGAACAGGTCGATCAGAAAGACAATGTTCGGGCCATGTTCGTGCAGGGACATGCCAGCAACAGCATCACGCGCATTCCCGAATCGGTCAAAGGCTTGCAGAAGCTCGATCTGCTTGTCATCGCCGATCCTCACCCCACGACCTGGGCGTCGCTGGCGGTAAATGGGGGGCGCCGCGACGACACCTACCTTTTGCCGGCGTGCAGTCAGTTCGAGGCCACCGGCTCGCGTGTCGCCTCGAACCGCTCGCTGCAATGGGGCGAGCAAATCGTTGCACCCATTTTCGAGTCCAAGGACGATCTCGAAATCATCTATCGCGTCGCCGAGAAGCTCGGCTTTGCCGACCAGATGTTCAAGAAAATCAAGGTCGAGAACAAGCATCCCATTGCGGAAGATGTGCTGCGCGAAATGAATCGCGGCAGCTGGTCCACCGGCTACTGTGGCCAGTCGCCCGACCGGCTCAAGCTCCATATGGCCAACCAGAAAGACTTCGACCTGGTGACGCTTCGGGCCAACTCGGGTCCGTGCACGGGCGACTATTACGGCCTGCCTTGGCCGTGCTGGGGCAAGCCCGAATTCAAGCACCCCGGCACGCCGCTCCTGTACAATACAAACCTTCCCGTGAAGGACGGCGGCGGCACCTTCCGCGCGCGTTTTGGGATCGAACGCGTCGTCAAGTCCAAGGTGATCGAAAACGGCCAGGAGGTGGAGAAAGAGGAGAAACACAATCTTCTAGCCGAAGGATCCTATTCCAAGGACTCCGAAATCAAGGATGGTTATCCCGAATTCACCCTCGCGCTGCTGAAGAAGTTTCAGTGGGACACCGACCTCACGCCGGAGGAAATGGAGATCATTCAAAAGGTCAATCCGGCCAATCCCGACTCGGTGTCCTGGTCGCTTGATCTCTCCGGCGGCATTCAGCGCGTCGCCATCACCCACGGATGCATTCCCTACGGCAATGGCAAGGCGCGGGCCAATGCGTTCGGTCTACCCGACCCCATCCCGGTTCATCGCGAGCCGATCTACACGCCGCGGGTCGATCTCGTGTCGAAATATCCGACCTTGCCCGACGCCAAGCAGTTCCGGTTGCCGAATATCGGCTTCTCGGTGCAGAAGGCGGCGGTGGACAAGGGCATCGCCAAGGAGTTCCCCCTCATCCTGAGCTCGGGGCGTCTGGTCGAATATGAGGGCGGCGGCGAGGAGACGCGCTCCAACAAATGGCTCGCCGAGCTCCAGCAGGACATGTTCATTGAGATCAACCCGGGCGATGCCGCCGACCGCGGCATCAAGGACGGCGGCTGGGTCTGGGTCACCGGCGCCGAGAACAGTGCCCGCGCAAAGATGAAGGCTCTGGTGACTGAGCGCGTGGGCAGGGGCGTGGCCTGGATGCCGTTCCATTTCGGCGGCTGGTTCATGGGCGCGGACCTGCGCGACAAATATCCAAAGGGCGCAGACCCGATTGTGCTCGGCGAAAGCGCCAACACCATCACGACCTACGGCTATGACCCGGCGACCGGAATGCAGGAGGCGAAGGCCACACTCTGTCAGATCAGGGCGGCATAGGGAGGCGAACCATGGCTCGGATGAAATTCCTCTGCGACGCCGACCGCTGCATCGAGTGCAATGCCTGCGTCACGGCCTGCAAGAACGAGAATGAAGTGCCCTGGGGCATGAACCGGCGGCGAGTCGTGACGATCAACGACGGCAAGCCGGGGGAGCGTTCAGTCTCCATGGCCTGCATGCATTGCACCGATGCGCCCTGTCAGGCGGTGTGTCCGGTGAACTGTCTCTACACCACCGCGGATGGAGTCGTGCTGCACTCGAAGGATCTGTGCATCGGATGCGGCTACTGCTTCTACGCCTGCCCGTTCGGTGCACCGCAATATCCCAAGGTCGGCAATTTCGGCTCCCGCGGCAAAATGGACAAATGCACCTATTGCGCGGGGGGGCCGGAGCCGGACGGCTCGAAGGAGGAGTACGAGAAATATGGCGCCAATCGGCTGGCCGAGGGCAAGCTCCCGCTGTGCGCGGAGATGTGCTCGACCAAATCGCTCCTTGCGGGCGACGGCGACATCATCGCTCAGATCTACAAGGATCGAGTGAGCAAGCGCGGCTACGGCTCCGGCGCTTGGGGCTGGCAGACGGCTTATCGCGAGACCATCAAATCGTGACGATTGCATTTGGGAGCTGCAAAATGACGCGAGGAGTTGCGCAGATTCGCTTCATCGCCGCCATGTTGGCCTTCGCGGTCATGTTGGTCCTTGCGGCTCCGGTGGGCGCTCAGCAGCCGGTGAACCCTACTGCAAGCTCGGTGAAGGAAGAGCAGCTCCTCCAGCAGCTCAAGCGGATCCAGGGCCGCGGAACCATTCCCGACACGAAGTCCTACGTGATCGAGCAGCCGGAAGGCCGGGACTGGCGCCATTTCCATGAGGTGACATTGCGCTGGATCGGCGCAGTTTCCATCATCGGCATGCTGGTCGTGCTGGTTGGCTTCTATCTGATCCGTGGCATGGTGCGGCTCGAATCCGGGCGCTCGGGGCGCGTGCTGGTGCGCTTCAACGGCTTCGAGCGCTTGCTGCACTGGATGACGGCAAGCTGCTTCATTGTGCTTGCGATCTCCGGCCTCAACGTCACCTTCGGCAAGGAGTTGTTGCTGCCGTGGATGGGACCGGATGCATTCTCCACCTGGTCGCAATGGGCGAAATACGCGCACAATTACCTGAGCTTCCCATTCACGATGGGCGTGGTGCTCATCTTCCTCATGTGGCTGCCTGGTAATTTCCCCAACAAGATGGACGTGAAATGGCTCAAGGAGGGTGGCGGTATCATCGGCCACAAGCATCCGCCTGCCTACCGTTTCAATGCCGGGCAGAAGATGGTGTATTGGCTCCAGGTGCTTGCCGGAGGCGCTCTTGCCGTGAGCGGCTATCTGCTCATGTTCCCGTTCTACGGCACCAACATCGCCGACATGCAGATCGCCGAGATCGTCCATGGTATTGTCGCAGTTCTTTTCGTCGCAATCATGCTCGGGCACATTTATATCGGCACGATCGGCATGGAAGGCGCATTCGAGGCCATGTGGGACGGCACTGTCGATGCGAATTGGGCGAAGGAGCACCACAGCCTGTGGCTCGAGCAGGAAGAGAAGAGCGGCAGAGTCACTACGCCTCCGCCGCAAGGAGCCATGCAGGCCGCGGAATAACCGTCGTGTCCCGGACGCGGCGCAGCGAGTCGCATACGACCGCCTATCCTGACTCCTGATCTCATCGGCGCGTCGCGGTGCGCCGCTGAGCCGGGACCGCCAAAGACTGTGACGATCCCGGGTCTGCAGCGCACCGTTCCGCTATGCGTCACGCTGCGCTGCGCCCGGGAAACGGGCTATGATGCTCCATGCGCATCATCGGTTTGGCCGGCTGGAGCGGGTCGGGAAAGACCACGCTGCTCACCAAAGTGATCCCGCGCATTGTCGCGCGCGGACTTACTGTCTCGACCATCAAGCACGCTCACCACAGCTTTGATCTCGATCAGCCGGGCAAGGATTCGCACAGCCATCGCCTGGCAGGAGCAACCGAGGTCCTGGTGGGATCGGCCCGGCGCTGGGCCATTGTCCATGAGCTGCGCGGGGAAGCCGAGCCGGCGCTCACGGTTCTCCTGCGCAAGGCAAGCCCGGTCGATCTTGTCGTAGTGGAAGGCTACAAAGCCGAGCGCCACCCCAAGCTTGAAGTCTACCGCTCGTCCAATGGCAAGCCTCTGCTGCATCCCGAGGATCCTGCCATTGTCGCGATCGCTTCAGATGTGGCGCTGGCAAATGCGCGCGTGCCGGTCGTGGACTTGAACGACGTCGAGGGGGTGATCGAAATAGTCCTGCGCCATGCCGCGCCCGTCGAGTCCCTGGGCGCAACGATAGGCCCCGCCGGCCAGTTGGCGCGCAAATCGCGTTGACTGGGCCCATGCCGCTCAAAGTCGGGAGGCGGCCATGGATTCGCGATTCGAAGCTGCTAGGATAACGACATGACGAAGGAACAGGTTAAAGAGATTCTCGATCGTGTGCTGACGTGGCCACCTGAACGCCAGGAAAATGCGGCACGCATGCTGAGCGAGATGGAAGCGCAGGACAGGAGCCCTTATCGCCTGAACGAAGAGCAGGTAAAAGAGATCGAGCGCAGGCGCATGGACTTCACTGCCGGCAGAGAAGGTTATGCAACCGATGAGGAGATGGCCGCGCTTTGGAAAAAGTGCGGCCTATGAAGGTCCGATATCGACGGCGCGCACAGCTCGATATCGAAAACATTTATCAGTACATCGAAAAACAGAATCCGCGGGCCGCGACTGAGGTTGTCGCGCGCATCCGCTACGCAGCGGACCGCCTTGGAGTGTTGCCATACATAGGACATGTCGGCCGAGCTCGGGGAACCTACGAGTGGGTTGTTGTCGGACTGCCGTACATTATCGTATATGAAATCGATGAGGCAGCAGACGAAGTTGCAATCCTTGCCATCTTCCACGGCGCGCAGGACCGCAAGGACGAGGCCCGATAAGCGCTCCGTCTATCCAACCTCATTCCCGAGACCGAGTGCAGTGAGGGAACCGGCAACCCAGTAAACACGGCTGCTAATCAGATGGCATGATGGTTACTTGAGATTGCGGGTTGCCTCGCAGCGCTCGACCCGACGGGGTCTCGGTTGGCGCGGAAATCGCATTGACAGGTCCGCCCCGCAGTCTCGGTTCTTCCGGATCAGCGGCTCGCAGTGGCCAACGTGAGCCGCTCGACGGGTTGCTCGCGGATGAACCAGTGGATCAGCGCCGCAAAAATCCCGAGCCCCACCGAGATCCACCACATCATCTGATAATCGCCCTGGATGTCGTAGAGGCGCCCGGCTCCCCAGCCGCCGAGGAAGCTTCCGATCTGATGACTGAGAAACACGATCCCCCAGAGCATGGACATGTGGGTCGGTCCGAACATGTAGCCCACCAGTCCGCTGGTCAGCGGAACGGTCCCAAGCCAAAGGAAGCCAAGCGAGCCGGCGAATAGCAGCACGGACGCCCCTGAGAGCGGCAGAGCAAGGAACAGCATGAAGGCGAGAGCACGCAATGCATAGAGCAGCGTCAGCATGTCCTTGCGCAGGTGATGCCCGCCGAGCCATCCCCAGAGCAGCGAGCCGAAAATATTGAACAGGCCGACAAAGCCGATAGCCCATCCACCCAGCTCGATCGGAGAGATTGGCCGGCCGAAGAACGACAGTCCGACCGAGTGATCAGAGATGTAGGAGGGAAGGTGTAGTCCGATGAATGTCACGTGGAAGCCGCAAACAAAGAAGCCGATCGTGAGCAGCCAGAAGCCTTGCGTGTGGAATGCCTCGCGCAGCGCATTCGTGCTGGTTTGCGGCAACGGTGCGCCGGCCGCTCTTGCAGGAGCGGGCCGCTTCTCGCGCAGCCCCAAGGCGAGTGGGATCATCGCCAGGGAGACCACAGCAAGCACGAACATGGTGGAATGCCAGTTGTCGAACGCACGTTGCAGGATTGAAGCAAGCGGCACAATCGCGAACTGGCCGAACGAGCCGCCCGCCGTTGCAACACCGAGCGCGGTCGAGCGCCAGGCAACCGGAGTCTGGCGTGCGATCGCCCCGAAAATAGGACCATAGCTCGCCGCGCCTATGCCGATGCCCGCGAGCGCGTTGCCGAGAATGAGCGGCATGCCTTGCGTCGCTGCTGCCATCATGAGCATGCCGGCCACGTAAAGCGCGCTGCCGCCTGCGACAGTGCGTGCGGTGCCAAATCGATCGCCCAGATTGCCCGCGAATGGCGCGAACATGCCCATCAGCAACAAGGAAAGGGCGTTGCTGAACGACCACAACTCGCGGCCGACGTTGAGATCGGCGGCAATCGGCTTCTGAAAAATCCCGAAGCTCTGACGGGCGCCGATTCCAATGGTCAGAATGGCGGCGCCGCAGATGACGGGGATCCAGAAGCTGTGTTGTTGCGACGTCGGATTCGTTTGTGACAAGGGGGAGGGCCCGTGTTTGAGTTTGGTTCTTTACCGGATTGCCGGGGCGGCTGCGGAAGCTGGCGAGGATTGACGTTTGGGCACGATCAGCTTCGCGATCAGCACCTGCACGACCTCATTTTCCTGATTGCGCGTTTCGCTGCGCACGCGAATGAGTCCGCGCTCAGGACGCGAGCGCGACGGAGTGATCTCTTCGATTTCACTGAACACGGTGAGCGTGTCGCCCGGGCGCGTTGGTCTTGGCCAGCTCACCTCTCCTCCGGTACCGATGATGCCGCCTCGAAGCGGCAGGCCTGACTCGACGAGAAGCCGCATCGTGATCGCGGCGGTGTGCCATCCGCTGGCCGCCAACCCGCCAAACAGCGTGCCTTTCGCAGCCTCTTCGCTAAGATGAAAGGGCTGGGGATCGAATTGTGCCGCAAAGGCCTTGATCTCGTCCGCGTTTACCGTATGCGAGCGGCTCGAAAATCGGCGCCCGACCGCAAGGTCATCCAGAAAAAGCCCGTTCGGCGGGCCTTTGCTGCCGATTTCGCCCATCGCAGTCTCCAGGCTCGATAAACTTGCATAATGATAGTTACTCGGCTATGTGGTGTCAATGCAGCGCAAGAACTTCGGCCGCATGGCTTGCCCGATTGCACGCAGTCTCGCTCGCGTGGGCGAATGGTGGAGCATGCTCATTCTGCGCGACGCCCTGCATGGGGTGCGGCGGTTCGATGAATTTGAGAGGGGGCTTGGCATCGCTCCCAACATGCTCGCCCGCCGGCTCAACGCGCTGGTTGCAGCCGGCCTCCTGGAGCGGCGGCGTTACAGCGAGCGCCCGCCGCGCTACGAATATGTGCCCACCGCGCGTGGGCGCGATTTTCATCCTGTGCTTGTGTCGTTGCTCGCCTTCGGCAACAAGCATTTTGCGCCGGAAGGTGCGAGCGTGCTGGTGGTCGATACCAGAAGCGGCGCTCCCGTCGATCCGATCCTGGTCGATCGTGATACCGGCCGTCCGATCAAAGAACCGGACTATGCATTCGCGCCCGGGCCTGCCGCGAGCGACCATGTCCGGCGGAGATACGCAGGCGGCAAGCGCGCGCGCAGCCCGGATTGAAGCTTGCGCGAAGCGCGAGCGCAAATCGGGGCTCCATTTCCCGGTCCCGTCGCGCGGTCAGCGACCTAATGCAACCAGCGGGAAATGTCGGACCAGACATTGCGGAGGACCTTTCTTCCCATGAACAGACCGAGGTGCCCGCACGGCGCGGTAGATTTTGTGATGGTGCAGTGGCGCGCATCGATCAGGCGCTCGGTCGCAAACACCTGCTCCGGAGCAACGGTATCATCTTCGCGTGCGGCCAGCAGAAAGACCGGACAACGCAGCGTCGAAAGGTCAATCCGGCGTCCCAGTGCGATGAAGTTTCCGGCGGCGAGGCGATTTTC
>CATPCO010000813.1 GCA_955652925.1 uncultured Xanthobacteraceae bacterium
AACGCGCTCCATTGTAGTGGCGGCAATCGAGCGGCTCGCCGACTATCAGGATGCGGACTACGTGAAATATTTCCTGAGACGACTGGAGCGGTTCCAGGAGATCGAACGCCGGCACGGCGACGGTTCTGGCCGGCTGCTCGCCGAAGTGGCGCGCCAGCTCGCGCTTGCCATGACCTATGAAGACACGATCCGCGTGGCGGAGCTGAAAATTCGTCCGGCTCGTTTTGCGCGCGTGCGCGCGGAGGCGCAGATCAAAGATGATCAGATACTCGAAATCGCCGAGTTTCTTCACCCGCGCGTGGAGGAGATCGCCGATACCCTTCCCGCCCCCGCCGGACGCTGGCTCCTGCGGACCCCTTGGGCGCGCCGCCTCATCGGACCGTTCCTGCGCAAAGGCAAGATTATCAAGACGACGTCACTGAGCGGGTATCTCCTGCTTTATCTATTGAGCAAGCTCAAGCGGGTCCGTCGCCGCTCGCTGCGTTTCGCGGCCGAGCAGGCGGCGCTTGGAGCCTGGCTCGATCTCGTCGCCGAGACTGCCAGCTCCGATCATGCGCTCGCCCTTGAGATTGCTCGAATGCGTAGTCTCGTAAAGGGCTACGGCGACACCATTGAACGCGGGCGTGCCAAATTCGAGAAGCTCACCGCAACGCTTCCGCGGCTGCGCAGCGGAAAGAATGGCAGCATGATCCTGGGCAACCTGATCAAGACCGCGCTCGCCGACGAGGAAGGACGTGCGCTGGACAAGTCACTCGCCGAATTGCAACCACGAATGAAATGAATCCATGCGAACCCGTTCGGACAAGACGATGATTACACGCCGTCGCTTCAACGCTCAGGCTTGCGCATCCCTGTTGCTTCCGAGCATCGCTCCCGATCGGGCGCACGCCCAGGATTGGCCCAATCGTGCCGTCCATATCATTGTGCCGTTCGCCGCCGGAGGGCCGACCGACGTGATTGCGCGCCTCCTCGGCGAGCGACTCTCAAGAATGTGGAACCAACAGGTCCTCATCGAGAATCGCCCAGGCGGCGGAACGAATATCGCCAACGAGGCGGTCGCGCGGTCAGAACCTGATGGCCACACGATTTTGATGGGCGGCCAATCGCAGGCAACCACGCGCGGGCTTTATCACTCGCTCAGTTATGATCCGATCGCGGATTTTGCGCCGGTCGCCTTCATCTGCGGCTATTCATTCTTCATGTTTGTGCCCAACTCGTTGCCGGTGAAATCGGTGAGCGAGTTCATCGCCTACGCCAAGGCAAACAAAGGCAAGCTCACGCTCGCCTCGCCGGGCACCGGATCTTCGCCGCACCTGTGCGGCGAGCTGTTCAAGCACATGGCTGGGCTCGACATGGTGCACGTACCCTATCGTGGCGCTGCTCCAGCCATGAACGACCTCATTCCCGGCCGTGTCCACCTGTTGTTCTCGGGCGGCGCCACGCTCGACAACGCAAGGTCAGGCCAGGTGCAGGTGCTTGGCTATACCGGCGCGAGACGCTCCAAGATCGCGCCCGACGTGCCGGCCATCGCCGAGGATGGCGTTCCTGGCTTTGAGGTCATCTCGTGGTACGGCTTCTTCGTGCCGGTCAAGACGCCTCCCGCGATCGTTTCGAAAATGAATGCCGATGTGATCGCAGCGCTCGCTGACCCAAGCGTTGAAGGTCGTTTGGCGCCGCTTGGCTACGAGAGCAAGCCCGATACTCCCGAACAGGTCGGAGCCTTTCTCAAAGAGGAAGCCGACAGGTGGGGCCGCGTCATAAAGGAAGCCGCCATCGCCGTGCAGGACTAAGGCTGCGTTGATCGGCAGAACATCTTTCGTCCCAGGAGGATCGCCATGTCATACAATCTCGATCAATTCGTGTCCGATTGCCGTTCCATCCTCAAGCGTGATCCCGGACCGAACGGACGCGAGGAGGTCCGTACCCGGCTCGAGCGGCTGCTCTCGAACAAGGACTTCGTCGAGGAATACTGCGGAGAGCAGGTGCCGCGTGGACTCAAGGTGCTCTACGAGGACCAGGAGCTTGGTTTTCAGATCCTTGCCCACATCAACGACAACGCGCGCACGTCGCCGCCTCACGACCACGGCGAGTCTTGGGCAATCTACGGGCAAGCCAGCCATTACACGGATATGACCGAATGGGAGCGCGAGGACGACGGCAGCGAACCAGAAAAAGCCAGGCTCAAGCCGGTCAAGAACTACCGGCTGCTGCCCGGGCACGCTGGCATCTATCAGGACGGCAAGATCCATTCCATCGACTATCCCGATCGCGCCCGCTTCGTGCGCGTCACCGGAACGAACCTGGACAAGATCTATCGCGTGAGTTTTGACCTTGCGAGCGGGAAGATAAACCGGATGGCCCCGCAGCAGGCGACATGAAGCTCAAGCTCATCAGCCCGCAAGTTCTGCACGCCATGCTCGCCGATGGCGGCGAGCTGGCTCTCGTCGATGTACGGGAAGAGCTGATCTTCTCGCGCGCCCATCTCTTTTTCGCTCGCTCAATCCCATTGAGCCGCTTGGAGCTCAATTTCGCGCGCCTGGTGCCGAGACGCAGCACCCGCATTGTGGTGTGCGATGAAGACGATGGCCTCGCTCAACGCGCGGCCCGCGTCCTGTTTGCGGCCGGGTATTCCGACGTCGGCGTGCTCCACCACGGGATTCGGGGCTGGAGCGACGCGGGCTTACAAGTCTTCTCCGGCGTGAACGTCCCGAGCAAGGCCTTCGGCGAGTTCATCGAGCATGCCGATGCCACGCCCAGCATCGCGGCCGACGAGCTCGATCGAATGATCAGGGACGGCGATGATGTCGTCGTGCTCGACAGCAGGCCATACGAAGAATATCAGCGCGTCTCCATTCCAACCGCGATCGATGTGCCGGGAGCCGAGCTTGTCCTGCACATCCGCGATCTCGCCCCCTCACCCGTCACGACGGTCGTAGTCAACTGTGCCGGGCGCACCCGCAGCATCATCGGCGCGCAATCGCTGATCAACGCGGGCTTGCCGAACAAAGTCGTTGCGCTGCGCAACGGCACCATGGGTTGGAGCCTTGCCGGGCGAGCGTGCGAGACCGGGCAGAGCCGCCGTGCACCATGCGTGTCTGCCGAAAGCATGGCCTGGGCGAAATCTGCTGCCGAACGAGTGGCGCAACGCTTCAAGATCTCCCGCATTGATCAGGCAACTCTCGACAACTTCCGTGCCGAGACGAATCGCACGGTCTATTTGTTTGATGTCCGTGACCCTGCCGAATACGAGGCCGGCCATATCCCCGGTGCGCTGTCCGCGCCCGGCGGACAGCTGGTGCAGGCGACCGACCAGTATGTGGGCACGCTCGGCGCGCGCATCGTGCTCGTCGACGACGCCGAGGTCCGCGCGGTCATGACGGCATCGTGGCTGCGCCAGATGGGCTGGAAGGACGTCTTCGTGCTGGCCGAGCAGGGCAGCGAGAAGGGCTATCCGCCGCCCGAGCTTCTGGGCTCCCCGCCCGCCGAGCTGCGCATCGATTGCGCCGCGCTTGCCACTCTCAAAAGCCGCGACCAGACGACCATCGTCGATGTATCGCTCAGCCGCGAGTACCTTAAAGCGCATATTCCAGGTGCGTGGTTTGCGATCCGCTCGCGAGTGGCGCCCAAACTGGGGCACACTATTGCGCTTAAGGCAACGCTCGTCTTCACATCCGAGGACGGCATCCTCGGCGGCTTCGCCGCGCGAGACGCGGCCGAGTACATGCCTGCTCCCCTGCGTTATCTCGAAGGCGGCAATGCCGCATGGAAAAAAGCGGGCCATGACCTGACATCAAAGCAGGCCCTGATGGCGGACGAACCCGACGATACCTGGCTCAAGCCTTATGAGCGCCCCGGCGATGCGACCAAGGCCATGCAGGAATATCTCGCCTGGGAGGTCGATCTGCTCGAACGCATCAAGCGCGACGGCACCGCGAGGTTTGCACAATTTCCTGCTGCTTAGCCGTTTGCAGCGAGTCAGCAGCAATATCGAGGTGGAACACGTCTCCATCCTCACGGGTTATTCCCAAGAGCCAACGAGCCATGGAGAATGGTCATGACTTATCATGGTCCCGATCCGCGCATGGAACGCCACCCCGCAGAGGCCGGAGCAACGCCGCGGCAGGCGGGCTGGAGTCTCGCGGTTGGTGCGGCGATTGTCGTCATTCTGGGTCTCACGTTCTATGGGATCAACGCAAAGCGCGAATCGCAGACCGCCGCCAATCCGCCCGCCGTGAACGCTGCTCCGGCGCCAGCCGCCGGGGTTGCGCCCCCCGCCCCACAGACCACAACCGGCCAGGCAGTGCCTTCGGCCGCTCCCGAGACCACCGGTCGAGGTGGGACGATCCAGGGCACGCGTTAGCGGAGACACTCCGGGCTCACTCGCTGGGCCGAGTACGCTCGTGGTGGTCGTGCAGGAACTTGGCGAGTTGCTCGCGCAGCATTTCGTCGGGCTCGCCCAGGTGACCGAGCACGACGGCACACTCGAATAATTGCTCCTGAATCGGCTGCGGCAGCTCGCCCCACAAGGCATGACCTCTGACGATGGACACACCGCCCCCCAGCGCGATTAGGGGCTTGTTAAGCTTAACATTTCAAGATTGGCCCAAACGCGGGGTGCAGGACGCTCACCGCCGTTCCATTGCCTTGCTGCCATCCATCTTGAAAGGCTGAGCATCCTGCGCCGTTTCAGAGAGACAGAGTCAAAAGCATGCGTAGCAATCTGCCTGCAACGATCCTGTGCGCTACCCTGAGTGCCGCGGCGGCACTCGCGTCCCACCAAGCAGGCGCTGCATCCCTTTATGTGGTTGATGGCATCTCGCTTGGCGCCTCCTTCGACTCGCGCCGCGGCTATCAATGCAGCCCGAGCGAGCAATTCCCTCAATACACGTGGTGCGAGCGAAAGCGCCACGAGCGAGGACGTCGCGGCGGATTCGACTCCACGACTTCAATTCTGCAGGACGGATCGGTCGCCTATATCGGTCGCGAGATCCGGCCTGCTTTTTTCGCAGATGACGACATGGAGGTGGAAATCAAGCGGCTCTCAGCCCGATTTGGCAACCCCGCGCGGGAAATGCGCTTGCCCGATCGCGACGGCATTTCGAATGCAGTCATTGCGGTGTGGGGAAACGTTGCCTTGCAGGAGCTCGACAGTAGCAGCCGATCCGCCCTCGAAAATACGCCCCTCTCACCGCAGAACGTGCTGATCGATCACCTCGGCGACATTCGCCAGTCGCTCAAACTCGGCCTCCCGATCTATCGCTTGCGCGGGAGCGCGGGATACGTGTGGTCCGCCGCTTCGGACGAGGCGGGCCGCGGGCATCTGCGCTTCCTGGCTGTCGATGCCGCCGCTCTCGCCGGAACAAAAGACGAGCCCTCCCGTCCGGGAGGGAAAGATGCTACTGCCGAAGGCGCCAAAAAGCGTGCAGCGACGCCCGCGACGAAAGATGTCACCGGGACAGTGGCGAAGGATGCGAATGCCGACGGTGATCGTCGCAGCGCCCCAGCGCCCGCGGGTGACTTGCGGCCCTTCTTGACGCCACAACCGACATCATCGGGGCCCGAGACTGGAAAGCAGGCTGGTCCGGCCAAGGACAGATCGCAACAAACCATTATTGCAAAGACGCGGGCTGCTGAAGCCGAGCGCGCGAGAATCATGGAAGCCGAGCAGCTGGCGGCGGAGGAGCGTACCAAGGCCCGCGTGGCGTGGGCGCGGTTCGAGGCTGAAAAAGCCGCGCACGAGAATCGCGTGAAATGGACGCTTGCGGCATCGCTCGTCGTCCTGCTCGCCACGCTTGTTCTGTTGCGCTTGATGACGCGCCCGCAAGACATGTCGAAGGCACACGCGGCGGCACGCAAGCTCACGCAGTCGCTCTGCCTCATCTCTCAGCGTTTGCAGCCGGTTTGCGCGCGTGCCCAAAATCTCTTTCGGCTCGCACGCATCCGCGTGGCAAACTTGATGATGAAGGCGCACACAGCCATCGCGCCCAAACCAGTCGAGCCCACCGAGCAGACCGGCTAGGCACGGTATTTTCTTCCCGCATTCCCTGGCGGCGCGTTTTACCCAACGCAGAGATTTGTCCGCGTTTGCTTTTGACCGGCAAACTGCGCTTGAATTTGCGCGTGGCATGACGCTCGCTCCAGCGAGCAAGGACGGGAGGCCCCGGCAATGGCGACCAGTTTTCGCGCGATCATCAATAAGGCGGTGCAGGAGAAGCGCATCCTGGTTGTACCTGGCGCACATGATGCGCTCAGCGCGCGTTTGATCAAGAAGCTAGGCTTCGAGACCTATTTCATCGGCGGCTTTCCGGCCGTGGGCGCGCGCTACGGCCTGCCCGATATCGGGCTAAAGGGCTTCGGCGAGATCTCCGCGGCCGTGCGTGACATCATGTCGGCCTGCGATCTGCCGGTTTTTGTCGACGGCGACGACGGCTACGGCGATGTCAAGAACGTCGTGCACACCGTCCAGAGCTATGAACGCATGGGCGTGAGCGCGATCTTGATCGAAGATCAGCAATGGCCGAAACGCTGCGGGCACACGCTTGGCAAGAAGGTCGTTCCGCTCGAGGTCGCGGAAGCGAAGATCAAGGCGGCGTGCTCGGAGCGCCTCAATCCGGACACCTGGATTCTCGCCCGCACGGATGCGCGCGCCGTCTACGATCTTGACGACGCCATGCGGCGGGCCGAGCGCTTCATCCGCGCGGGCGCCGACGGCATTTTCATCGAGGCGCCGCGCAGCGTCGAGGAGCTCGCGCGCATTGGCCGCGCCTTCGACGTGCCGCAGATCTGCAATCCGCTGGTTGGCGGCCACACACCGATCCTGAGCATGGAAGAGCTGGGCAAGCTCGGTTTCAACGCGGCGGTTCTGGGGCTCGATACGTTGATGCATGCGGCCAAGGCCATCGAAGCCGTGCTGCTCGACATGAAGTCAGGCAAGTTTGCGCGCCGCAACGACGGCATGGATTTCGAGCAATACAAGAAGGTGGTCGGTTTCGACCAATGGGCCAGCCTGGACGACCGCTATGGCATGCCGGCTTCGTAGGGTTCGCAAAGGCGCCGCCCCAACATCAAGACTGGCCACATACTCGATCACGGCGCCGTGCGAACGCGTGGGCACGGCGCGCGCACAAACATCGAGAGTGACGGACCGTCGTCGACGCGCGCGCCTTTGCCCACCCTACCGAAACTTCGTAGGTGCGCAAAGCCGCGCACCGCAGACAAGTTTACTGTCAGGCCAGCGCGGGTTGCGGCGCGCGTTCTGTTTTCACCGGCTGGCGATCGCGCAGATTAAGGATGCGGCGGGCATTGGCGTAGAGCAGCTTGTGCTTGTCGGCATCGCTCAGATCGATCTCATCGAGCAGCTTCAGGCAAGCCGCCGGATCCCAGCATGGATAATCCGTGCCGTACATCACGTGATCGATGCCAAAATAGTCGATCGCGAACTTGATACCCGCCGAATGGGGCGAGACGGTATCCGTGAACATGCGCTTCATGTAGGACGTCACCGGTTTCGCGAGCTTGGCGGCCTTGGAGTTTTTGTCCATGCGCCCGGCTTGGTAGGGCAGCGAGCCGCCGGTGTGCGACATCACGATCTTCAATTTCGGATGACGCTCCATAATGCCCGAAAGGATGAGCCGCATCGCGGCGACGCTGACCTCGATCACCCGGCCAAGGCTCAAATGCAGCGCGCCGTCATAGCCATCGAGTATGTCCTGGAAGATGACATCGGTGGGATGCAGGAACACGGGCAGGCCAAGTTTTTCGACATGCGCGTAGAATGGCTCCAGTCGCTCGGAATCGATGCGCGCGTCATCTCCGACGCTGCCCGGTAAGTTTACGCCCACGAGCCCGAGCCGGTTGACGGCGTCGTCCACGACTTCGATCGCAACACGCGTATCCTGCAACGGGACCGCCGCGCTGGCCCACAGCCGGCCCGGATATTTGCGCTGCGCGCCGGCCATTTCCTCGTTCCAGGCGATGGCATAGTCACGTCCTTCTTCGACTGGCATATCGGAGAAGGACACCGAGAACGGCCCGATGGAGCAGACCACATCGACTTCGTGTCCGAGCCCGTCCATGTATTCAAGCTGCTTGTCGAGATCGAACCATTCGGTCCAGCTGTTGAGATGCTGTCCACTGCCCGCGCGACGCATGTAATTGTAGCCGCCGTGCCTGTTGACCTCGGCACGGGGATATTTCTTGCGCCGGCAAAGCTCGTCGAAAATGGATCGGGGCCACCAATGAAAATGCGAGTCAATGATGTGCATGGCTATCCCTGCGGGATCAGGTGTCAGGTGTCAGGAATCAGGTATCAGGTGTCAGGAATCAGGACACCTCAATCCTGATACCCGATACCCGATACCCGATACCTGATACCTGATATCAACGCAACGAGATGCCGCTACATTCATTCAGCCGGCTCCGGGATGAGCTCGCGCTCGGCGCTCGCGCGCGCGCTACCCACACATAAAAGGCTCGCCATCAGGATCACGGCCGCCAGCGCGAGAACAAGGTCGGGTCGCCCGTGATCGATGAGAAGTCCGAAGGGAACCGGAGCAAGCGCTCCGCCCAACGGCAAACCGGCGCTGACAAATCCGAACACCTTCCCGATCTGGCCCGGGGGACACGCATCCTTGAGCATGACGTCGCGTGGCGTGCGGCTCGCGCCAATCAGGAGCCCGGCTATGAGGAGGACACCAATGGTCGCGATCTCGCTCATGCTGGTGAGACCCACCAGCAGAATGAGCGCAGCCGACGCTATGGTTAAGAGGACGGTAAAAGCGAGGTGGCGGTCGCTGCGATCGGCGAACCAGCCGCCGAGGAGAACGCCGCCGGTGGCACCGCCAAGAAAACCTGTCAGGGCAAGCGATGCGGCTTCAATCCCCACCCCGTGCACTTCGTGCAAGACCGGAATCAACCAGGATTGGATGCCCGAGCCGGCGATAGCGGTCAGCATGAAGAAGCCGAAGAAAAGCAGCATGGAACGAGACAGGAGGAGCTTGCGGCTGGATACAACCGAAGCGCGAGCGCCCTCGTGCCGCCGGACCTGCTCGCGCAGGATCGCGCTCTGCCAGAGGATGAGGGCCACCAGCGGGACACCGACGAGCCCGACGAAGAGGAGCGTGCTGCGCCAGCCAAGCAGGATCATCAGCATTGCGCTCACGGGAGGCGCGAGCGCCGATCCCAGGTTGCCGCAGAACGTGTGCACAGCAAAGGAACGGCCCAGCTGGCCGCGCTCTACCGATCCGCTCAGGATCGCGTAGTCGGTGGGGTGAATGACCGAATTGCCGATGCCCGACACAAGGCACAGCAGCAGCACCTGCCAATACGCGGTCGCAACGCCCAGCGCTGCGATGGACAGGCTCATCAGTAGCGTGCCGCCGATCAGAAAAGGCCGGGCGCCATAGCGATCCACGAGAAAGCCGACCGGGGTCTGCAGCAGGCCGGTCGCGCAGGACATCAAGGCGAGCGAAAGACCCAACTGCGCGAAGGACACGTCGAAGGCGCTCTGCCACGCCAGGAACATTGGCGGCAGGCAGAGCTGATAAAAATGCGACATGAAATGGCCGGTACCTATCACGCTGTTCACGCGGATGCCGGGATGCAGTGATGCGGCCATTTTCGAAGGTCTGATCTGTAAAGGCTAAAGAGCGTCGCCCAGCACAGTCACCTATGGGAACGCGGCCGCCGTGACAAGTCTCGGCAGTGCTCTGGCGGGGTACCCATTACCGCGCTGCATGCTGGAAAGACGGCTCCGGTTGCACTCGTAAATTTGCTGCGTGCAGCGTGGCCACAATCAGCGCAGCGATAGCCACGGCTTGATGCGCTAGCGCAAGCAATATCGGCACCTGCAGAAGAAGCGTTGCGATGCCGAGCATCGCCTGCAGCAGGAGAAAAAGTGCGAGCGCCACGGCGCTGCGGCGGCACACCCGATGCCAAGAGCAATCCGCGGCGTGAAGCGCGCCCACGGCCACGAGAACGTACGCCACCATGCGATGGGTAAACTGCACGGCAAGGTGATTGTCGAGGAGATTGAGCCAAGCGGGCGCAAGCAGGAACAGATGCTCACGCGGCGGAATGAACGCACCGTCAATCAATGGCCAGGTATTGTAGATAAGACCCGCTTTGAGCCCGGCGACGAGCCCACCAAGCGCAATCTGTCCGAGCAGGAGAACCAGTATCGCTATTGCGCTCACGGCAAGCCGCCGGGGCGTGACCCGCGCCGCGCCATTCGCAGCCGCGGGCGTGAGCAAGCGCGCCGTCCAGATAACCGCAGTCAGAATGAGGCACGCCATGAGGAGATGGACTGCCAGGCGTTCCTGCGCAACATCGACGCGCCCGACCAGCCCGGAAGCGACCATCCACCAGCCGATGGCACCCTGCAGTGCGCCCAAACCAAAAATGCACCACAGACGCCATTTGATGCCGGGCTCGATCCAGCCGCGGAACTGAAAGAACACCAGGGGAATGAGGAAAGCTGCACCGATGAGGCGTCCCAGCAAACGGTGCACCCATTCCCACCAATAAATGCGTTTGAACTCGTCGAGGCTCATGCCCTTGTTGACAAGCTCGTATTCCGGCGAAGTTTTGTATTTCGTGAATTCCGCGGCCCAAGCGCTCTCGGAGAGCGGCGGCACGATGCCGGTCACGGGACGCCATTCGACAATCGAGAGGCCGGAATCGGTCAGCCGCGTCGTGCCGCCCACCATCACCATGAGCACCAGCAGCGCGGCGATTGCATAAAGCCATGCTCGGATCGCGCGGCGGTGAGTGCGTGAAGCATTGCGGCACAACGGCGCCGCCCCCCCTCCCCAACCCGCAAGGGGGAAGAGAGCAGACCGAGCGTGCGGCGTGGTCTGAACCAGTCCCATCGGATGTTATTCGTCAGTTGCCCTGGAAGGCGGGCTTTTCCTTGCGCACGAACGCGTCGTAAGCGCGCTCGTAGTCCTTGGTCTGCATGCACAGCGCCTGGGCCTGAGCTTCGGCTTCGATCGCTTCGTCAATGCCCATGCTCCATTCCTGATGGATGCAACGCTTGGTCATGGCATGGGCGAAGGGCGGACCGTCTGCCAGCGACTTTGCCAAGGTCTGCGCTTCTCTCAGCACCGCCTCCGGCTCGCAGATCCGATTAAAGAACCCCCAGCGCTCGGCCTCGGTGCCGTCCATGGTGCGGCCGGTATAGAGGAGTTCGGCCGCACG
>CATPCO010000814.1 GCA_955652925.1 uncultured Xanthobacteraceae bacterium
AACCCTCCGGGGGTGAGTGACCAAACGCGGTGCAGCACCGCTCCAAATCAAGCCGATCGTGGAACTGTTGGCAATCGTTTGCGGTTCTTAAGTAAGCACCAAAAGCAAGGGAACCGTTATGAAGACGAGCTGGTTTGCCTGGATGATGCTCGCTGCCACGCTTTCAGGGGCTCCCTCCTGCCCCCTGCCGGCCGCCGGCAACATTGAGCTTGCACAGGCCGATTTCGGCGCCCGCATGGGGCCAGTCCGCAGTCCGGATGTGCTGATTGAGAACCCACGCCCGCCGCGTGCCGTCATTGAAACGGAGGGCCGGGGAGAACCCCAGAACTGCCGCGCCGTCAATATCACGGAGTGGCGCGACGGGATCGAAGTCACCCGGACCGAGCGGGAGTGTGATGAGCCCTGATGCGTCGTTGGTTAACGGCGCTGGTCGCTCAATGCGTCGAAATTGCTCGCCGCGCTCCCAAACCGGGACGCTCGGATGCGGCTTGCCGGCAACAGTCGAGAACCAAACGTTGAGATGAACGTTCCTGTTAACGAGGCGGAAGAGGGCCATTCCTAACATGCAGCGTGGGCTGCGCAGGGGTGGTTACCATGTGGTCTTCGGCACGGCACGCTGTCGCCGTCCTCGCCGTATGTTCGGGACTTGCGGCGGCGACATGGCCGGGCGGCATCGGGCTGAGGGCGCAGCAGGCTGCAGACGAAACGATCGGCAGCGCCGGCCCCATGCGCAGCGTTCCTCTCTTGCTCACGGATGAGGAGCGTCACCGCGTCTATCAGGGGCTCATGCGTTTTCCCGATGTCGCCAGCAAGGATGCGCTTGATCTGGCGGACAAAGTGCCCGGCAGCGCCCCGCTGCAGGATTTACCGGCGAACGTGACGGCCGATATTCCACTCGTGCGGGGGCACAAATTCATGAAGCTCGAGGACCGCATCCTCCTGGTCGAGCCGGCGAGCCGCGTCGTCGTCGCAATGATCCCGCGCTACAAGCTGCTGCCTTAGCCGCAGGGCGAAGCAGCTCGTCCGAGCCGCTCCGCCGCATAACCGCAGCGTATCAGGTAGAGCGAAGTCGCCCGATGGGAGCGATGCCGATGCTCAGTCCTCGCGCATGCTGGGCGCGTCGGGAACCCGTTTCCAGTGGGTCAGGCTTTCCGCGATAATCTTGGTCGACTGCATGGCGGCCTGGCTCAGGGTCGCGAATTCGACGATCTCACGCTGCACGCGGGTGCTTTCGCTGTGCAGCATGTCGCGCAAAGTCTGCAGCTCGACGATGAGCTTGTCGATCTCCTTCACCGAGGTGCCGGCAACGCGCTGGAGCAGCGTGCCGATGTTGTTTGCCACGACTTCGCTCTCGTTCTCCGGCTGCCGCCGAAAGGTCGCGATATCGCGGCGAACGAATTCCCGGATCTCGCCTTCGACCTGACTTTCGGCCGTTTTATCGATGTGCGTGGGCTCGCTTGTCTTGGTTACTGTCATGTGACTACCCCCTTTGCGCCCTGCGGGCGCTCTCCACAGGGGCGATTGCCGCACGACAATGTGACGGCTTCGCGGCCAAGGCGGGCTTTTCCCCGTACACTTGGCCGATGGAACTATGTTGTTTATCAACCACTTGGGCGATTTGCCGCCGCCAGTCCAATGACTTGCACGGCGCAGGACCAGGAAGCGGCAGAAACTTTTCCAGTTGATCGCGAATGACGAACGATTTTCGGCTCATCGCGCGGCCGTTAGTCTCGTAACGGCCGATCACTCGATTCGTGCTGCGCCGGTGAACGGAGTTTTTTCCGCGCTTCTTTCGCTCGTCCCGACAGAAAAGCCAATGACTGCAGAAATAATCGAATTCGCGGGCGAGGGACCATTCGGCACCATCTTAGCGGACCCGCCCTGGCGCTTCGCCAACCGGACGGGAAAGATGGCCCCCGAACACAAGCGCTTGTCGCGTTATCACACGATGACACTCGAAGAGATCATGGCCTTGCCGGTTGAAAAACTCACACGCGAGGCGGCCCATCTCTATCTCTGGTGCCCGAACGCCCTGCTGCCTGAAGGTTTGGCAGTGATTAAAGCCTGGGGTTTTCGTTACAAAGCAAATATCGTCTGGCACAAGGTACGCAAAGACGGTGGCTCTGATGGCCGTGGAGTGGGCTTCTATTTCCGCAATGTCACAGAACTGATTTTGTTCGGGACCAGGGGCAAGAATGCACGCACGCTCGCGCCGGGGCGCCGTCAGGTCAACCTGCTCGCGACCCGCAAACGAGAGCATTCGCGCAAACCCGACGAGCTATATGATCTCATCGAGGCCTGCTCTCCCGGACCTTATCTCGAACTGTTTGCGCGCGGGACCCGAAACGGCTGGATCAGCTGGGGTCATCAGGCCAGCGAGAGCTATGCTCCCACGTGGAAGACATATGCTCACAATTCGCTCATCGCGGCAGCGAAAGGCGCGGGCTAGATTCCACTCGCGCAGTTACGCGCCGGTGGCTGTTGCTCGTTGACGCAACGTTCGGGCTCGGTGCTAGCCCTTCTTCGCCATGATATCGAGCTTATGCTGCCCCTGTCCGACGGATGATGACGGCGCCAGGCTGCCCTTCTTTTTCTTGTTCCACTCCGCCTTCGGCTTCTTTTTTTCCTTGGTGCTGCGCTGCTGACCCTTGGCCATGATCTCCTCCGGGGTTGGTCGCCGATCGAGCGTACAACAAATTGCGCCGCCCGCCACATCATTGTTACGGTGTGTGCACAGACAACCCATCGCAAGGAGCCAGCATCGTGAGCACCGCCCCCGCCGAAGTCGTGAAGGATATCGCGCCCACTGGGAAGCTGCGCGCCGCCATCAATCTCGGCAACATGGTGCTGGCGCAGAAGGACCCGGCGACGGGACAGCCGCGCGGCATCACGGTCGAGCTCGCCCGCGAGCTTGGCCGCCGGCTTGGGTTGCCGGTCGAGCTCGTCCCATTCGACGCCGCGGGCAAGGTCTTCGACGCGCTCAAAAACGGCGCATGGGACATCGCGTTTCTTGCCATCGAGCCGGTGCGGGCGGCCGAGATCGCCTTCACCGCGCCCTATGTCATCATCGAGGGCGTCTATATGGTGCCGGTCGACTCGCCACTGCGCTCGGTCGGTGATGTCGATCGCGACGGCGTGCGTATCGCCGTCAACAAGGCCTCGGCCTACGACCTCTTTCTCACCCGCACGCTCAAGCACGCCAAGCTCGTCCGGGGCGAAAACGGAATTGAGGTCTTCCTCAAGGACAAGCTCGAAGCCGCGGCGGGGGTGAAACAGCCGCTCGTCGAGTTCGCCAAAACCAATCCCAGTGTACGCATCATGGACGGCCGGTTCATGGAAATCCGTCAGGCGATGGGTACCCCGAAGCAGCGCTATCACGGCCGCGAGGCGGTACCGCGCTATCTGCACGCTTTCGTCGAGGAGATGAAGGCGAGCGGCTTTGTCGCGAACGCGCTCGAACGCAGCAACCAGCCTGACGCCATGGTCGCTCCGCCGGCGACGGGGTAGGTTGCGTCGAGCGCCTTGGCGCGACGCAAGGTCTTGACCCTGGACGCGGCAATGTTGGTTGGGTCTCGCGAAGAACGCGACCCTACCACGGTTGGGTTTCACCGCCGGCGCGGGCGCCAGCCGCCGCGCATGCCGGGACGCCCTGTGGTCGAGCGCGGGCCCGCCCGATAGGGCTTTGATTCCGGACCCGGACCCATTTCGTCGAGGGTGGGTTTGCGCGGCCGCTCTCGCTCCCCGCGCAGCGGCCGGACCTCGTGCGAAAGCGCGATCCCCATTTCATCAAGGTCGGGCTTGTGGACGCGGCCGCGTCGGCCTGGGCGCGAAATCGCAACCGCCCGCGCGGTAGGATCATCCACGACCGCAAGCTCGGTGGCGTGCAAGCGTTTGATCTCGTCGCGCAGCCGCGCGGCCTCCTCGAAATCGAGGTCGGCGGCGGCCGCGCGCATGCGCGTCTCGAGATCGGCGATCACCGCCTCAAAATTGTGTCCGATCGTGGCGGCCGCTTCCCCTTCGCCGATGCCGGCAAGCCCGCCACCGGTCGAGACCAGCACGTGGTCGCGCTCGTAGACGGACTCCAGAATGTCAGCAATGCCCTTGCGCACGCTCGCAGGCGTGATCCCGTTTGCGGCGTTGTAGGCTTCCTGCTTCTCGCGCCGGCGGTTGGTTTCCGCAATCGCGCGCTCCATCGAGCCGGTCACCGTGTCGGCATAGAGGATCACCCGCCCGTCGACGTTGCGCGCGGCGCGGCCGATGGTCTGGATCAGCGAGGTCGCGCTGCGCAGAAATCCTTCCTTGTCGGCGTCGAGGATGGCAACCAGGGCGCATTCCGGAATGTCGAGACCCTCGCGCAAGAGATTGATCCCGACCAGCACGTCAAAGGCGCCGAGGCGAAGGTCGCGGATGATCTCAATGCGCTCGATGGTGTCGATGTCGCTGTGCATGTAACGCACGCGAATGCCCTGCTCGTGCAGATATTCCGTGAGGTCTTCCGCCATACGCTTGGTGAGCACGGTCACCAGAGCGCGATAGCCCGCGGCCGCCACCTGCCGAACCTCACCGACGAGATCGTCGACCTGCGTGTGGGCGGGCCTGACCTCGACCGGAGGATCGATCAGGCCGGTGGGCCGGATCACCTGCTCCGCAAACACGCCGTGCGCCTGCTCGATCTCCCACGGCCCGGGGGTCGCCGACACGCCGACGGTCTGCGGGCGCATGGCGTCCCACTCCTCAAACCGCAGTGGCCGATTGTCCATGCACGAGGGCAGGCGAAAACCGTATTCCGCGAGCGTCGCCTTGCGGCGGAAATCGCCGCGGAACATGCCGCCGAGCTGCGGAATGCTGACATGACTCTCGTCCACGAACACCAGCGCATTGTCCGGCACATATTCGAACAGCGTGGGCGGCGGCTCACCCGCCTTGCGGCCGGTGAGATAGCGCGAATAGTTCTCGATGCCCGCGCACGAACCCGTGGCCTCCATCATTTCGAGATCGTAGAGCGTGCGCTGCTCCAGCCGTTGGGCTTCCAGCAGGCGGCCGGCGGCATTGAGCTGCAGGAGACGCGACTTGAGCTCCTGCTTGATGCCGGCGATCGCCTGCAGGAGCGTGGGGCGCGGCGTCACATAGTGCGAGTTGGCATAGATCTTGACGAATTCGAACTCGTCGGTCTTTTCGCCTGTCAGCGGATCGAATTCGTGGATGGCTTCGATCTCGTCCCCGAACAGCGACACGCGCCAGGCGCGGTCCTCATAGTGGGCGGGGAAAATCTCGATCACATCGCCGCGCACGCGAAAGGTGCCACGATAAAAATCGCCGGCGCTGCGCTTGTACTGCAACGCGACCAGATCGGCGATCAGCACCCGCTGGTCGACGCGCTCGCCCTGCTTGAGGGCGAACGTCATTGCCGAATAGGTTTCGACCGACCCGATGCCGTAGATGCAGGACACCGACGCGACGATGATCACGTCATCGCGTTCGAGCAGCGAGCGGGTCGCGCTGTGCCGCATGCGATCGATCTGCTCGTTGATCGAGGATTCCTTCTCGATGTAGGTGTCCGTACGCGGGACATAGGCCTCGGGCTGATAGTAATCGTAGTAGCTGACGAAATATTCGACCGCGTTGTCCGGAAAGAAGCTCCTGAACTCGCCGTAGAGCTGGGCAGCGAGCGTCTTGTTGGGCGCGAGGATGAGGGCGGGGCGCTGGGTCTCCTCGATCACCTTGGCCATGGTGAAGGTCTTGCCGGAGCCGGTGACACCCAGAAGAACCTGCGTTCGATCCTGACGCCGCACTCCTTCGACAAGATCGGCGATGGCCTGCGGCTGATCGCCCTGCGGCTGGAAATCCGACTTGATCACCAGAGGCTGGCCGCCTTCCGATTTTTCCGGCCGCGGCGGACGGTGCGGGGTCCAAGGGCGTTCGCCGAATTCGGGCCGTCCCTCGCGCAGCAGCCGCTCCAGCGCCGTGATCGTTGCGGAGGCTCCGGTGAGGCCGCGCAAGGCCGGTACCTCGCCTGAGGCTGGTTGAACAGTCTCCGCTGCATCGAATCCGAGCGCCTGAGTCAGCTCAGGATCCAATCCCAATGGCTGCACGCCTCTGGCGGCATAGCCGGACTGTGGTGTCTCGTTGAATCCGGCAGCGGTGGATTTGCGGGCCCGATGTGCGGCGGCGAAATCGGCGCGGCGGTCGCGCGAATTGTCGGCCGGGGGTTGCAGACCGGGGGGCGACCCGCTCCCGGGGGGCGTCGCGGCCGGTGGGCGGGTTTCACCGCGGCGCCTCGTCGCGGGCACCGGATCGCCGCGCCCGGTCTGGGAC
>CATPCO010000815.1 GCA_955652925.1 uncultured Xanthobacteraceae bacterium
AGGCCAAAATCCGCTGGAACAGGCGCATGTATCGCGAGCGCAACCGCATCGAGCGCATGATCGGTCACCTGAAGATCAACCGCGCTATCGCCACGCGATATGACAAGCTCGCCCGCTCCTTCCTCGACGCGCTTCATATTGCCGCTATCCGCAGATGCCTACGCTATGCAACTCTGTAAACAGGGCCTAGCTTTGAATTGTGCCGGCAGACTTCAATCTATCCGCGCCAATACCTGCTCCAGGGCCGCAAAGAACTGCTGCCACCCGCCCTTGGCGCCCTGGTAGGCCTGCTGCTGATCCGGCCGGAAGCCCGACTGCTCCATGCGCAGGTGGGTCCCCGTGCTCGTAGGGGTGAGAGTCCAAGTGACGACACTCTCGAGACCATAGGCCGCCCACGTGTAAGACAGCGTTTTGTTCGGCTCGACTGCCAGGACCTGACAGTCGACAGCGCCCCAGTCTGCGCGAAGATTGAAACGGTGGTCCACGACAGGCTTGAAGTCGTTCTTCATGAGCCACTCCTCGATCAGGTGTGGTTGCGTGAGCGCGCGCCAGATCTTTTCCGGCGGATAAGGTATCTCACGTTCAACAACAACGGAGAGCGTTTCGGTCGCAGTATTGGTCATTGGTCCATCCTTTTGAGCAGATCTTCGAGGTGGTCGAACCGGGCTTTGCCAGAACCTGGCCATTTGGCTTGTCCAGTCGATCAGTGGGGCCAAGGCGCCGAGCTGCGCGCTATAGTGCGTCTGGCGACCTGAAGGCATTGGTCAGTTTATGTTGATTTAGCAGGATGTTGCGTCGGTTTACGGGACGCTGTGGGATATCCTGGGAAAGGCCAGAATCACTCCCACTCGATCGTTCCGGGCGGCTTTGATGTCACGTCGTACACCACGCGATTGATGCCCTTCACTTCGTTGACGATGCGGCTGGCCACATGGCCGATGAATTTCATGTCGAAAGGATAGAAGTCGGCGGTCATGCCGTCCGTGGATGATACCGCGCGCAACGCGACGACATGATCGTAGGTACGATAATCCCCCATGACGCCGACACTGCGCACCGGCAACAGCGCGGCGAACGCCTGCCAGATGTCGTCGTAAAGCCCCGCGCGCCGGATCTCTTCGATGAAGATGTCGTCGGCGCGGCGCAGAATATCGAGCTTCTCGCGCGTGACCTCGCCCGGGCAGCGGATGGCAAGCCCCGGACCGGGAAACGGGTGCCGGCCGACGAAAGCTTCCGGCAGGCCGAGCTCACGGCCCAGCGCGCGCACCTCGTCCTTGAACAGCTCGCGCAGCGGCTCGACGAGCTTCATGTTCATGCGCGCGGGCAGCCCGCCCACATTGTGGTGCGACTTGATGGTGACCGAAGGTCCGCCGCTGAAGGACACGCTCTCGATCACATCGGGATAGAGCGTGCCTTGCGCGAGAAATTCTGCGCCCCCGAGCTTGCGCGCTTCCTCCTCGAACACGTCGATGAAGAGCTTGCCGATGGTCTTTCGCTTCTGCTCGGGATCGGTGACGCCGGAAAGTGCGTCGAGAAAGGCGCGTTCCGCTTCGACATGCACCAGCGGAATATTGTAGCTGTTGCGAAAGAGCGATACGACCTTTTCGCCCTCGCCAAGCCGCAATAGACCATGATCAACAAAAATACAGGTGAGCTGCTCGGCCACCGCCTCGTGAATGAGAACCGCCGTCACGGCTGAATCGACCCCGCCTGATAGCCCGCAGATGACGCGCCCCTTGCCGACCTGCGCGCGGATCCTCTCGATCGCCTCCTGCTTGAACGCGCGCATGCTCCAATCGCCGCTGCACCCGGCGATCTTGCGCACGAAATTTCGCAGCAGCGCCGCACCGTGCGGCGTGTGCACCACTTCAAGATGGAATTGGGTGGCGTAGAACTTTCGCTGCTCGTCCGCGATCATGGCGATGGGCGCGTTCGCCGACGTGCCGATAACACGGAAACCTTCGGGCAGCCGCGTGACCCGATCGCCGTGGCTCATCCACACCGGATAGCGCTCCCCTGCGCGCCAGGTGCCTTCGAGGAGCGGCGAGTCCGCCGTGACCAGCAGTTCGGCGCGGCCGAATTCGCGATGATGGCCGCCCTCGACCACCCCGCCGAGCTGCTTCGCCATGGCCTGCTCGCCGTAACAGATGCCGAGGACGGGAATGCCGGCCTCATAGACCGCGGCGGGAGCAAGCGGCGCGTTTGCGTCGAGCACGGAGGCAGGGCCGCCGGAAAGGATGACGCCTTTCGGATGCAAGACAGCCAGCGCCTCTTCGGCCTTCTGGAACGGCACGATCTCGCAATAGACCTTCTCCTCGCGCACCCGGCGCGCGATCAGCTGGGTCACTTGCGAGCCGAAATCGATGATGAGGATTTTGTCATGCTCCGCGAGCCGATCGGGGCGGAACCGATTGGCGCGGCGCGCGAGGGGAGAATCGACGATGCTCATCCTCGATCTATGTGCTGCGCGCAGGCGCTGCGGTCAAGGTGGCGTTCAAAATGGACTGTAGACGCGGTCAAATTCCATTTCGGTCGTGACCATGCGCTTGTGCGCCACATCGAGCCAGGGCTGCAGGCGTTTCACCCGAGCCGAGATTCCGTCAAAGTCGCGTCGGAACTCGGGCATCACCTTTTCTACTTCATCATAGATTTGATCTTCCTTGACGGTGGTCAGCTGCCTGTCACGTACGACCACCTTACCGTCGACCATGACGTGACGCACGCCGCGACCCGCTTCGATATGCACGAGCTGGCGCACCGCGCTGTTAAGAGGAGACCAG
The DNA here is from genome assembly GCA_955652925.1 of uncultured Xanthobacteraceae bacterium. Lineage (GTDB taxonomy): Bacteria > Pseudomonadota > Alphaproteobacteria > Rhizobiales > Xanthobacteraceae > VAZQ01. The sequence continues at coordinate 2,781 of CATPCO010000815.1, forward strand.
CTCGGATCGCTCATGTCGATCAGTGTCAGGTCGGCCTTGTAGCCTGGCGCGATCTTTCCGATCGCATGGCCGAGCCGGGCGCCCTGGGCGCCGGCCTCGGTCGCCGCGCGTAACGCCGCTCCTGTCTGCGGCGGTCCCGGGATGGGATCACTCACGGCGGCGAGGAGGGCAAACAATTTCATCGCCATGAACATGTTCTGCGCGTCGGAACAGCTGCAATTGTCGCAACCGAGGGCGATGCGCACACCCGCATCCTGCAGCGCCCGGATCGGCGCGATCCCGCATTTCATCTTGAGGTTGCCCTGCGGATTGAGCACCACGCCGGTGCCGCTTTCGGCGAGGAGGTCAATCTCATCGCGCGCGAGCCAGACGCTGTGCGCAAGATTGAGGCGGGGATCGAGCGCCCCTTCCGCTGCCAGCCGTTTGATCAGTGAGCCATCGTGTTCCGGCAACGTGAGCCGCGCTTGCAGCGCCATGCCGCGCGATTCGTAGATGTGGGAATAGACCGGGAGGTCGTAGCGGCGTGCAAGCTCCATGGTTCGCGCCATGAGGGCAGGCGAACAGCGCTCGGGCGCGGATGGACCGAGCGCCCAATGCACGCGCCCACGCGGCGGTGCTCGCAAGCACGTTTGCTCGAAATGGCCGAGAAGATCGAGCCGCCGCTCAGGCTCGGCGGCACCCGAAAGCAGCGCGTGCATCTGCGGCGGAAAAACCTCTTTCCAGTAAGGAATCGTCTCGAGACCCTTCCGATCCGCATACTGCAAGCTGAAAATGACGCGGATGCCGATCTGCTCATAAGCTCCCATGACCGCGTCAAGATGGCGATCCTCGAACGGATAGAGGGTGAGCATGTCCTGAATCGTGGTGATGCCGGAGCGCAGGCACTCCAGAGCGCCCAGCAAAGTGCGGGCGTGTACTTCTTCCACGGAACGCGGCGGGTATTGCGGCGGCAGCGCATAGAGGCGCCAGGCCTCGAGCGGCACCTCTTCCAGTGTGCCTTTCGCCAGCACGTCGTGAGAATGGTAATGTGCGTTGATGAAGCCGGGAACAACGAGATGCCCGCGCGCATCAAGTTCATCGGTTGCGCCGGTCATCTCGGCAAAATTTGTTGCAATACCGGCGATTTCAGTACCGGCAATCGCGATATCGACTCGTGGCGGCGCGTGCCAATCGCCGTCGGGAAGCATGGCTTTCCCGCCGCGGATGATCAGCGTGGTTCCGGCCGGAATCGGCTGTGGATTCATCTGATCGGCATCCGTTCTTCGCGCGGCGGCAGGAAACGGTCGTCGTAAATCTCGGAGACCTGGGGCAGCCGTGCAAGGCCAAACGCCTTGGCGACCAGCTCGATGTTCTGTGCCAAGCGGTTGGGATCGTAGGCACCGAGGCCGTCTTTGCGGGTCTGCGGCGTGACGATTTGATGATTGGCAAGCCAAGCCAATCGTTCTGCCTCGATATCGAGCCTGGCAAGGTTGTTGTGCTTGCCAAGAGACTCGGCGGCTCCCTTCGGATCGGCGATCGCCTCGCGCCATCCGCGCACGGCCGCACCGACAAATGCTTTGACCGCGTCCGCATTGGCGTGCAGAAAGGCAGGGTTTATCAAAAATGCATTGCCGTACACGTCAAGACCATTGTCGGCGTAGTAAATGACCCTGACATCGTCGACCGCTACGCCGTTGGCTTTGAGATTGAGCACCACCGTTGAGTCAAATCCGGTGACCGCGTCGACCTGCTTCGTGAGAAGCATGGTATCGCGCAATTGCGGACTGAACTGGCGCAGCTCAATGCGACTCAGATCGAGCCCTGCGATGCTGGCAAGCGCGGGAAACATACGGGATGCGGCATCCGTCTGAGTTTGCCCCAAGATGCGGCCGTGCAGGTCCGCAAGCCTTGCAATGCCATTCGCTTTGATCGTGATGACCGCCTGCGGCGATCGGTTATGCAGAATGAATACCGCCTTCGGTGCGATCTCCGGCCGCCGCGAGGCGAACTCCACCAGTGTTGATATGTCGCCCACGCCGATATCGGACGCCTGGCTTGCTGTGCGCGTGATCGCATCGGCCGAGCCTTTTGAGGGCTCAATAGCGACATCAAGCCCTGCCTCACGGAAATATCCGCGCTCCAGCGCATGGTAGAATCCGGCAGCACCGCCATCTGCCGCAAAGTTGAGCACGAGGTTGAGCTTGGTCGGCGGCTGCGCCGGTGCAGCCAAGCAGGCTGCTTGCGCCAGGGAGAGGAGCGCCAATGTTGCGATGACGCGTCGTGCAACCCTCATGCAAAGATCCAGATGCAAAGATCCAGGCCGCGGGCGGACCAAGCTAATCTAATCCGCCCTACGACGACGATCGGGTCAAGCCTGTCTTTTGAGCAACGACACATAAAATCCATCCGTATCGGTGCGGCGGGGAGTCATGAGTAATCCCAGTTCCGACAGCAGTACGGCATCGCGAAAGGCTGCAGCACGCTCGCCGAGCACCTGCACGGCTTGATCCGGGGGGACGGGTGCAAATTGCGGCCGCCGCTCGAGGAAGGCGCGCACCTGGTCGTCGTTCTCCTCCGCAAGCAACGAACAGGTGACGTAGGCGAGCCGGCCGCCGAGTTTGACGAGATCGCCGGCGCGGTCGAGCGCGGCGGTCTGCTCCTTGAGGCGCAGCGCAAGCGAGCCCGGACGCACCCGCCACTTGGAGTCTGGATTGCGCCGCCAGGTCCCAATCCCGGTGCAGGGAGCATCGACCAGAACGAGATCAGCATGACCCACGAGATCGGCGCACGGATTCTCATTCGCCTTGGGCGTCTTCACCTGCACGTTATGCACGCCTGCGCGCTCGATGCGCGCATGGATCGGCGCCAATCGGCGCTTATCGAGATCGCTGGCATAGATTTGCCCGCGATTTTTCATCAAAGCGGCGAGCACAAGCGTCTTGCCGCCCGCGCCGGCGCAAACATCGATGACCTGCTCTCCTGGCTTCGCAGCCGTCATCAGCGCGGAGAGCTGCGAGCCTTCGTCCTGCACCTCGACGCCGCCCTTGATGAACGTGGGTTCGGCGTGAATGGCCGGATTCTTTGCAGCAGCGTCACGCGCAATGCGCAATCCGAATGGCGACCATGGCGTGAGTGCCGCGCCAACATGGGCGAGCGCCATGGCGGCCTTATCGCGCTCGATCTTGAGAACATTGACCCGCAGGTCGAGGGGTGCGCGGCGCGCGAGCGCGGCTCCCTCGCCGGCGCGCTCCTCCCCGAACACGCGAGCAAGATACGGGTCCAGCCATTCCGGGTAGTCGCCGGCCACCCAGGGCGGCGCGTCCTGAAGATCCACAGTCGCAATCCGGGTGCGCTCCTGCGCGCTCAGGACTGCTGGCGCAAAACGGCTGCCGTTGGCAAGCCCTGCGATGGCCTCGGCATCGAGCTTGCGCTCGACGCGCAACATGCCGAGCATGAGAGCGCGCGGTGTTCCCTCCCCCATGACATGGGCGCTCGAGGCACGCCGGCGCAGCGCGTCAAAGACGAGGCTGGCGATCGCCGCACGATCGCCCGATCCGGCGAACCGATGGGAAAGGCCCCAATCCTTGAGCGCGTCAGCCACCGGACGGCGCCGCGCTTCGATATCGGCCATGATCTCGATGGCGGCGGAGATACGGGCGGGCGGCGTCATCCAAGCCCAAGCAGAATGCGGAACGCAAAGATGACCCACATCACCGCGAGCACCACCATGCTCGCCAGAAACACCGCACCGCGGCGCGGCACGTTGTTGTCGGTGACGTGGATGAAGGCATGCACGATGCGCAACGCCACAAAGATCCAGGCCAGCACCACGAATAGATAATCGGCATGGCGCGTGATCCAGGCGAGAACCGTCAACACATAAAAGAGAACGGGTGTCTCGAGTTGATTGAGGAACGCGTTGCGGATTTGCATGTTGCGGGCGGGCCAATTCGGCTCGCGCAACGCAATGTCCTGCCAGCTGACCTCGCCACTGCGGGTAGCCGAGGCGTTGAGGCCCGCCGTCCAGAACAGCAGCACGAACGTCAGCGCCACCTGCACAAACAGCGGAAGCAGAACGGCCGCAATCGACATGGCCGTTAGGCTCGGCTCGGGTAGTTCGGGCTCTCGCGGGTGATGGTGACGTCGTGGACGTGGCTTTCGCGCATGCCCGCGCTTGACACACGCACGAACTGCGCCTTGGCATGAAACTCCTTGAGCGTGCGGGCGCCAACATATCCCATGGAAGCGCGTAGCCCGCCGGCGAGTTGATGCAACACCGTCGCCGCAGCTCCTTTGTACGGCACCTGCCCCTCTACGCCCTCGGGCACCAATTTGAGCGTGTCTTTGATGTCCTGCTGGAAGTAGCGATCAGCGGAGCCGCGCGCCATGGCGCCGACCGAGCCCATGCCGCGATAGGTCTTGTACGAACGCCCCTGATAAAGGAACACTTCGCCTGGCGACTCGTCCGTGCCCGCAAGCAGCGAGCCGATCATGGCACAAGCCGCGCCTGCCGCGAGCGCCTTGGCAAGATCGCCGGAGTACTTGATCCCACCGTCGGCGATTACCGGCGTACCGCTTTTCTGCGCGACCTCAACCGCGTCCATGATGGCCGTGAGCTGCGGCACGCCGACACCGGCAACGACGCGCGTCGTGCAGATCGAGCCGGGCCCAATGCCGATCTTGATCGCGTCAGCGCCTGCATCGATCAGCGCCTGCGCCCCCTCCGCCGTTGCAATGTTCCCGGCAACCACCTGCACTGCATTGGACAAGCGTTTCACGCGCGTGACCGCGTCGAGCACGGCGCGGGAGTGGCCATGGGCGGTATCGACCACCACCAGATCGACACCCGCATCGATCAGTGCGCTTGTGCGCTCGAATCCTTTGTCGCCGACCGTCGTGGCCGCGGCAACCCGAAGCCGTCCTTGCTCGTCCTTGCAGGCGTTCGGATTTGCAACCGCCTTCTCGATATCCTTGACGGTGATCAGGCCGACGCAGCGATACTGATCGTCCACGACGAGCAGTTTTTCGATCCGATACTGATGCAGCAGCCGCTTTGCCTCGCCCTGGCTAACGCCTTCGCGCACCGTGATAAGCCGCTCGCGCGTCATCAGCTCCGCCACCTTCTGTCCGGGGTCATTGGCAAAGCGGACATCGCGATTGGTAAGAATGCCGACCAGCTTGCCGGCACGGCCTTCGCCGCCGCCTTCCACCACCGGAATGCCCGAGATTCCATGGTCTTTCATCAGCGCAAGCGCGTCGGCAAGCGTGGCCTGCGGCGCAATGGTGAGCGGGTTGACCACCATGCCCGATTCGAATTTCTTGACCTGGCGGACCTGCGCCGCCTGCGCATCGGGGTCGAGATTGCGGTGGATCACGCCGAGCCCGCCCGCCTGTGCCATGGCAATCGCCATCTTGGACTCCGTCACCGTGTCCATGGCGGAGGCGATGATTGGAATATTGAGCGCGATCTCGCGTGTAATCCGGGTGCGTATGTCGGTCTCGGAGGGCATGAGCTCGGACAATCCCGGCTTGAGCAGGACATCGTCGAAGGTGAGCGCCTCGCGCATCGTTCCGTTGTTGTCCATCCCTAAATCCAATCACTCATGGCCAAGCCCGAAGCAGCCCAGCCCATCCTTGAATAGTAAATCGCGCCGCGAAACGACAGTCTCGCGCGCGACTCAATGGCCCGTTTTGGGTTAGCGCCGGTCGTTAGCACGTGTGCCCGCAAAATCATAGACCCGAAGGACAGAGGTCATCACAACATGGGCCGCATCCACTTGCGCTCTATGTAGGGTGAAGGTGTCGAGGCACAATAACCGCAAATGACCGCTCCCTCCGCCCTCGCCAAACGCGTCGTCCCGCTCATTGTCGCGGTCGCCCTGTTCATGGAGAACATGGATTCCACGGTCATTGCCACTTCGCTGCCGGCAATCGCGCGCGCCATCGGCACGAGCCCGCTCGCCCTCAAGCTCGCGGTCACGTCCTATCTGCTTTCGCTCGCGGTATTCATCCCGGTGAGCGGCTGGACGGCCGACCGCTTCGGCGCGCGCACCGTATTTCGGGGGGCAATCGCAGTCTTCATGCTGGGATCCATCGGCTGCGCCATGTCGGGCTCCCTCACCCAATTCGTAGCGGCGCGCATGGTCGAAGGCATCGGCGGAGCAATGATGACGCCGGTGGCGCGGCTCATTCTCATTCGCAGCGTGGATAAACGCGAGCTGGTAGGCGCGATGGTCTGGGTTACGCTGCCGGCACTGGTCGGGCCTTTGATCGGCCCGCCGCTCGGCGGCTTCATCACGACCTTCATATCGTGGCACTGGATTTTTCTGATCAACATTCCGATCGGAATTGTTGGAATTGTGCTCGCCAGCATCTTCATCGAAGACGTGAGAGCCCCCGCCCCTGATCCTTTCGATCCGCTCGGCATGTTGCTTGCCGGATTGGGTATCGGGGGGCTTGCCTTTGGCGGCTCGGTGCTCGGGCTCGATCTTGTGCCGTTTCCGGTGGCGCTCGCGCTTATGGCCGCCGGTGCGGCAGCAAGTTACGCCTATGTCGTGCATGCGCGGCGCACCTCCGCGCCGGTGCTTGACCTCTCCTTGCTCAGGATTCCGACCATGCGCGCCGCGGTTCTCGGCGGATTTGTTTATCGCTCGGGCATCGGGGCCATGCCGTTCCTGCTGCCGCTTCTGCTCCAGCTTGGGTTTGATCTCACCGCCTTTCAGTCGGGCCTGATCACACTCTCGAATGTTGTCGGCGCCATGGGCATGAAAACCGTCGTTCCCCTTATTCTGCGCGCGCACGGATTTCGCCGCGTGCTCGTGGTGAACGCGCTGGTCAGCGCCGTGCTGGTCGCAGCCTGCGCGACCTTCACCCCAGGAGTTTCCTTTGCGTGGATTGTCGGCGTCCTGATTCTGGGCGGATTCTTCCGCTCGCTTGAATTCACCAGCATCAATACGCTCGCCTATGCGGATGTCGATTACCCTCGGATGAGTCGCGCCACGTCTCTGGTTGCAGTCGCCCAGCAGGTTTCAATCTCCACCGGGGTGGCCATCGGAGCGCTCGTGGTCGACCTGACCTTAAGGGCTCGTGGGCAAACCGTAATTACTGCCGCCGACTTCCAGCCGGCCTATCTGACCATCGCTGTCATTGCCGGCTGCGCAAGCCTTGTCTTCGCGCGGCTGCCCGCGGACGCAGGGGCCGAGCTCGCTCAGCGCACACCGCTGCCCGCCTCCTCCCCGACCGAAGCGAGCGATCAGAAGCTCGGATAAGAGGGGCGGCGTGATCATCCCGATTATGAACTTCGCCGGGCCGACGTCGAGGATCGCAGTCAACGACCTCGGCTTCCTCGGCTGGCAGCTATCCGCATCTGGCTCAGAGCTTATGAGTCCACGCCCTTAGTGCCGACGTCGCTCGGGTTCGTTTTTGTCGATCGTTACGCTGCCGCCGCTGCGCCTCCAATTTGAGAAAATACAACCACAATTTGCATCCGTGATTTTATTCGCGTCGCCCCTGTAAACAACAGAGAATTTACAGGGGGCGTACTCCGCAGGAGTGACGCCAAGCTTCGTACCGCCCGGTCAACCCACTGCCGGGCGAACTGCGGGCCTTTACCCGATGCACGCCGATGGCCGTATTTCTCGCGCCTCCCGAGCCTTCCAATTTGCAAAACTACAACCTCATGTTGTATCCGCTTCATGCACAACTTACGTTTGTCCTCCCTGCGATGCCTGCCGTTCGGGGGAGTGGCAACA
>CATPCO010000816.1 GCA_955652925.1 uncultured Xanthobacteraceae bacterium
CTCGGAGATCCAGCCGTTGCCGGTGGTGCGCGGTCTCCAGCACATGGCCGAGCTGGTTCTGGTCGCGCTCAAGCAGGTGCTCGATGCCTATTCCCAGCGCGATGTCGCCAAGGCGCTCGAAGTCTGGCGCGGCGATGAGGAAACCGACGCGGTCTACGACTCGCTCTTCCGCGAGCTTTTGACCTACATGCTGGAAGACCCCCGCAACATCACCTTCTGCACGCACCTGTTGTTCTGCGCCAAGAACATCGAGCGCATCGGCGATCATGCGACCAATATCGCCGAGACAGTGTATTACATCGTGCAGGGCGTCGCGCTCGAAGAAGAGCGGCCCAAAGGTGGCGCACAGACCATGGCACCGGTTGCGCCCAGTGCCTGACGCGGTACCCGCGCGTTGGGCGCTCGAATCCCTCGCCGCGCTTGCAGAGAGAGGCCCCCTGCGTCAAAAAAATCCCAAGGACTCGCAGCCCTTCCCGGCGCCGAAACTGTGCTTGACCCGCCGGGCCGGAATATCGACCACATGCACTGAGCCGTCGCCCTGGCAGGCAACGAACAATTCATCGCCACGGAACGCCATGTCCATGGGTTCTTTGCCGACCTTGATCGCGGTCTGCTCTTTGAACGATGGATCGATCAGGGTTACCGTGTCGCTCCTGAGACTGGTGACACCGATCATGCTGTTGTCCGGCGCATAGCGGGCGATCTGCGCCGCCTCGGGCACGCCTTCGAGCCGCACCGTGTGGACGACTTCCTCGGTCTGCGTATCGATCAGAAAGAGCGTCGGTTGCTCGTCGTCGACCGCGACCACGGTGCGATCATCGGCGGATATGGCGATGCCCGCGAGCGCGCGCGGCGTCTTGATCTTGCCGAGCAGCCTGCGCCTTCGCACATCAATGACTGAGACCGTGCCGTCTTCTTCATTCTCGGTGTAAAGCCGTTGCCCGTCGGAGGATATGATCAGGCGATGTCCGTTGGTCGAGCCCGAATCGATGGCATCCACGACCTTGTTGGTCGACGGGTCGATCACCGCGACGACTGCGCTGTTCTCGCAGGCGATGTAGATCAGCCCGTCCACTCCGAGCTTCAACGTGTGCGGCGCGATGTACGGCCGCAAATCGATATCGCCGGCGTGCGTGCGATGCCTGAGGTCAATGATCGACAAGAGATGGCCGGGATTAGGGTTGCGGCCGTGAATCCCGTCGCCGAAGATCGGCACGTAGGCGAAGCCGGCTTCCGCTAGCACGAGCAGCTCGTGCACCGTGCGGGGAAAGTCATCGAGCACGGTCTCTGTCTCGTAGCTCACCGGGTCGAGAAACAGGACCTTCGTGCCCATCTTGTCGACGGCAATCATTCCGTGGGCGTTGCGGGCGGCCATGGATTTCAGCCCTGCTTCTCGTGACGTTGCATGGACACAATCCCGGCGACCCACGGCTGCGCCGAGCGCGCCCAGATTTGCCGCTTGGGCACGAATTGATCGCGCTGGCGCAGGATGCCGACGCGCACCGTGTAGGACGGCTGCGGCGCCTCCCCCGGCGTCGTGGAGTAGATCGGGGTGCCGCAGCGCGGACAAAACGCCTGCACGCGCGGATTGCCGCTCTCCGCCGTCATCTTCACGTAAGTCGCAGGCTGCCCTGTCATCTTCAACGACGCGCCCGACACCGGAATCGAAACACGGAACGCGGTGCCCGTTTGCGTCTGGCAATCCGTGCAATGACAGATCGTGGTCTTCTCCGGATCGGCTTCTCCTTCGACCTTGATGTAGCCGCAGTGACATGCGCCTTCGATTTTCATCGTTGCCTCCTTGGCCAGTCTAATTCTACTTCCCGCATGTCGCCCATCTCCGCTAAAGCTTCGACGGGCTAATGTGAGTGAGGCCGCCGAAGCCTTAGCGAAGGCGGCTTCGCTCATGCGGGCTACAACGATAACATACGAGGGAAAAGAACACTCCCTGTGACAGCAATGGATAACCCGCTCGAAAACACCGGCCGCTTGCGCCACCGCCATATCGGGGCGCCGATGCCGCGCTTTGAGGACCTGCGGCTTGTTCGCGGCGCCGGGCGCTATACCGACGACGAGACTCTGCCCGCCCAGGCGTGCGCGATGTTCGTGCGCGCAACCCATGCCCATGCGCGGATCATCGCAATCAACAGCGAGGCCGCCCGCGCACGCCCCGGTGTTTTGGCCGTGCTCACTGGCGAGGATTACGTCGCCGACGGTCATATCGGCATGTCCCATTTTCCCAACCCGGCCGATGCGCTCGATGTGCGCGTTGCAAGCTTCCCATCATCATCGCAGCACAAGATTCTCGATGAGCTGCAGCTACCCCTCGTGGTCGACCGTGTGCGCTATGTCGGCGAGGCGGTTGCGATGGTGGTGGCGGACACTCTTGCTGCCGCGCGCGATGGCGCCGAAGCGGTCAAGATCGAATATGAGGCGCTTCCCGCGGTCACCGATGTCGTGGCGGCGCTCAGAGCCGACGCTCCCCTGCTGTGGCAGGGCGCTCCGGACAATGTCGCGCTTGATTGCGAGTTTGGCCATCGCCTCGAGGTCGAGCGCGCGCTCGCAGCCGCGCATGTCGTGGTGGAAAAAACCATTCGCAATCAGCGCACCGCGAGCGCTTTCATGGAGCCCCGTTCGGCAATCGGCACGTATGACGCGGGCACGAATACCTACACGCTGATCTCAGGCTGCCAGGGCGTGCATCGCATCCGCCATCCGCTCGCGCTTTGTCTGAACGTGCCTGCCGAACGCGTGCGGGTGATGTGTCCGGACGTGGGCGGCGCCTTCGGCTCGCGCACAAATCTTTATCCCGAGCAGGTCGCCGTCGCCTGGGCCGCGCGCCGGCTCGGCCGCCCGGTGAAATGGACCGCCGAGCGCAATGAATCCTTTCTCACCGTCTATACGGCGCGCGACGTGGTCACCAGCGCGCGGCTCGCCTTCGACCGCCGCGGCCACATGCTCGCGCTTGCGCTTGAGCTCACCGCCAATGTCGGCGCCCACACCGTCTCCTACGTGCCCCTGAGCAACGGCTACCGCGTGGCGCCGACCGTCTATGACGTGCCGCTTGCCTGTGTGCGGCTGCGCGGCGTCATGACCAACACGGTACCCACTGCGCCGTTTCGAGGCGCCGGCCGCCCGGAGGCAACCGCCGTGATGGAGCGGCTCATCGACATTGCGGCGATACGGCTCGATATTGATCGCGTCGAGTTACGCAGACGAAATCTCGTTGCACGCGATAAGCTGCCCCACCGGACCGCGACCGGGCTCACCTATGACAGCGGCGATTTCGCCGGCAATCTTTCGCGCGCGCTGGAAATTGCGGACTGGAAGGGTTTTGCTGCGCGCCGGCGCGAAGCAAGAAAACGCGGCCGGTTGCGCGGGATTGGGCTCGCCAATTACGTCGAGACGCCGGTCGGCATGCCGCACGAGCGGCTTGGCCTCAAGGTGTCGACCACGGGCAGCGTCAATCTTGTGGTGGGAACGCAGTCGAGCGGCCAGGGGCACGAGACGAGCTTCCGGCAGGTGATGGCCGATGCGCTAGGCGTCGAGCCCGAGGCAATCAATTTCATCGGCGGGGACAGCGCGGTGCTCGCTTCCGGCGGCGGCACTCACTCCGATCGCTCCATGCGGCTTGCCGGCTCGCTGATGATGGAAGCGTCCCGCCAGGTGATCGAAAAGGCGCGCCGGGTGGCCGCTGTCATGCTGGAATTATCGGAGAAGGATGTCACATTTTCCGATGGAATGTTCAGCGCGCCCAACAGCAATCGGCGACTCACCTTGTTTGATGTCGCAAGCGCGATCGACGCGCTTCCCGCGCTGCCGGAAGATTTGCGCGCGCCGCTCGCCGCCGAGACGACCTTCACGGGCCGCATTGCCGCCTATCCCACCGGCGCCGCGGTATGCGAAGTGGAGATTGATCCCGATACCGGAATGGTTGAGGTCGTCCGCTACAGCTCGGTCGACGACGGCGGCCAAGCCATCAATCCGCTCATTCTGCACGGGCAGGTGCACGGCGGGGTCGCGCAAGGCATGGGCCAGGCGATGCTGGAACAAGCCGTCTACCAGCCGGAATCAGGCGAGCTTCTCTCAGCCAGCTTTCTCGATTACGCCATGCCGCGTGCCGATCATCTTCCGGCCTTCGATGTGGAGCTCATGGAAGATCCGACCAAGGGCAATGCGCTGCGTGTGAAAGGGGGCGGGGAGGCCGGCATCACGCCGAGCCCCGCCGCCTTCATGAACGCCGTCATTGACGCGCTTTCCCCCTTCGGGATCGAGCACCTCGACATGCCCGCCACGCCCGAGCGCGTCTGGGCTGCCATCACGCATGCGGGCTGCAAACTCTGATTGCGCCCCAAACGGCAGAGCAATACACTCGCCCCCATGCCCGGCCGCTTTGGGCCGTCCGGATCTCACACAGGTGGCGACATGAACATCCGTGAAACCGCGCCTCGCATCAGCGAGCTCGAGAAGATTTCCACGCGTACCGATACACGCGACTATCTCGCCAAGGCGGGAGCGGTGAAGGACAAGATCAAGGACTGGTTTGTCGTCGACGTCGATGCTCACGTCAACGAGACTTCGTTCTGGTCGGAAGTCACCGACCGCATCGACAACGATGTCCTGCGTTACATCGCCAAGGCATTTCGCGACCGCACCGGCTCGCCTCCCGGGCTCCTCAACGCCAACGGTCCGCTCTACCAGGACTTGGGCGGCCGCATCATGCACCAGCAGGCAATTGCCGAACCCACGCCGCCCGGCTTGCACCGCCAGGTGCAGCTCACCCAGCGCGCCATGGAGGCCATGGGCCTCGACTACATGGTGGTGTTCCCGACCCCCATGCTCTCGCTCGGCATGCATCCCCAGGCCGATGCCGAGGTGGCGCTCGGCAATGCCTATAATCGCTGGCTGATCGAGGAGATCCTGCCCCAGGACAAGCGCCAGGTGGCGCTGCTTTATCTGCCGTTCAACGATCCCGAGGCCTCGGTGGAAACCGTGGAGCGCTTTGCCGACGCGCCGGGCGTGGTCGGCTTTTCCGTCGCCTCGACGCGGCACAAGCCGGTCTGGCACAATTCCTATATGCGCCTCTACGCGGCGTTACAGGAAACGGGTAAGCCGCTCGGCTTCCATGCCGGCTTTAGCTGGGGCGATCCGTCATTCCAGCAGATCAACCGTTTCATCGGCATGCACTCGCTCTCGTTCGTGCATTTCAACATGATTCACATGACGAACTGGGTGCTCAACGGCCTTCCCGAGCGCTTCCCCAAGCTCAAGGTGATCTGGATCGAGAGCGGATTGGCGTGGATCCCGTTCCTGATGCAGCGCCTTGATTCCGAGTTCATGATGCGTACGTCAGAATGTCCGCTGCTCAAGAAACGGCCGAGCGAGTACATGCAGGAGATGTACTATACGAGCCAGCCGCTCGAGCGCAGCAACATGAAGCTCACCCAGGCAACGTTTGAGGCCATGCACGCGGAGACGCAGCTCCTCTATGCCTCCGACTGGCCGCACTGGGACTTCGATGCGCCGAGCTCGATCACCAAGCTGCCGTTCCTCAACGAGCAGGCCAAACGCAACATCCTGGGGCTCAACGCGGCGCGCCTGTTCGGGCTCGAAGTGCCGCCGGCAAAATCGGGAAAGAGGATCGCCCCACAGCCGGTCGCGGTTCCGGCGGAATGAATTCTTCCGCGCTGACAACCGAGGCTGCCGATTTCTGCGCGCTGGCCGAGGACGCGATCAAGAGCGGCAAGCCGGATGAGGTGCCCGATGATGTCCTGCAGCGGGTCTTCTCGGCGGCGGTGCGGCTCTACACGGCCAAATGGGAGGAGCGCCAGCAGGAGCTCCCGCCATTCGGTGACCGGCCGGTGAACGCAACCGAGGCCGTGACCGCGATCTGTGCGATCATGCGGGCGGCCGATCTCAACTTCTTCGATCTGCAGATGTGGTACCGCCGCACGCGCGACGAATGACGGTAAAAACAGGTGAAGCAAATGAACGAGATCATGGTTGGCGAGCTGCGCGAATTCAAGGAGGGCGACTATCGCGTGCTCAAGGTCGAGGACTTCGAGTTCGGCATCTACCGGCAAGGCGATCGCCTCTTCGCCTACGAAAACCAATGTCCCCACGACGGCGGCCCGGTCTGTCAGGGCAAGGTCATTCCGCGCGTGGAGGAGGTGCTCGGGCCCGACCAGAAAAGCCGGGGCCTGCGCTTCTCCGAGCGGCGCAACATTGTGTGCCCCTGGCACGGCTGGGAATTCGATCTCGAATCCGGCCGCCACTGCGGTGATCCGAAATATCGCCTGCGCCCCGTCAACGTGCGCCTTGAGGACAACCGGGTCTACGTGAAGCTTCCGGCCTGACGTGCCGCCGGTTCGGCGTAGGTTGGATCGCGTTCTTCACGAGACCCAACATCCACCGGGTGGGCATCCGTGGCCTTGGGTCTCGCGCGGACGCGCTCGGCCCAGCCTGCCGCGCCTCGCATGACCGCTTCGGAGCTCGAGCTGAGCATTGCGC
>CATPCO010000817.1 GCA_955652925.1 uncultured Xanthobacteraceae bacterium
CCTCGATCGCTTCTTACAGGGCAACCTGAGCTGCTTTCTAGTTGCACAGTCGGCAAGCGAGGTCATCGGCCTGATCACCGCTGAACTTGTCCCCTATTTTCCAAACGGCTCCACGATTTGCAGAGTTACCAGTCTCATCGTCTCGTCGGACCATCGTAGCCGGGGTATCGGTGAGAAGCTGGTGGCCGGTGCGGCCGACTTTGCACGCGAGCATCATTGCTCAGGAATTGAGATCACCAGTGCCGAGCATCGTCTTGATGCGCACCGTTTCTACCAGCGGCTCGGGTTTTCCCGGACCTCCTTCAGATTCTTCCAGGCGCTATGAACCATGCCTGTGAAAGCCGGGCCACGACTGAGGCCGACATAGCATGGATAGTTAGCCAAGGCTCTCCCTCATCTGAACCGCAGATTGGCGCGCGAGAGCTGGCTGATCGCGGTGCACCCCATCAGCTTCATGTCGCGCTCGATTTCAGTTTGCATGAGGCCGAGTGCCCGCTCGACGCCAGCTTGGCCGGCCGCAGCCAAAGGATAGAGATAGTAGCGGCCGATGCCGACCGCCTTCGCGCCGACGGAGAGGGCCTTGAGGACATGGGTCCCGCGCTGAACCCCGCCATCCATGAGCACGTCGATCCGATCGCCTACGGCGTCGACGATCTCGGCCAGCTGGTCGAACGATGCCCGTGAGCCGTCGAGCTGCCGGCCTCCATGGTTGGAGACAACGATGCCGGTACAACCGATCTCGGCGGCGTGTTTCGCATCGGCCGCGGACATGATGCCTTTGAGGCAGAATTGGCCGTTCCATTGCCGTACCATCTCAGCCACATCTTCCCAGTTCATGGATTGGTCCAGCATCTCCGTGAAATAACGGCCGATCGAGAGCGCGCCACCGCTCATGTCGACGTGCTGGTCGAGTTGCGGCAGCCTGAACCGCTCGTGCGTGGCGTAATTGATTGCCCACATGGGCTTAATCGCGAATTGCAGCATCCCCGCGAGCGTCAACCTGAAGGGTATGGAAAAGCCGGTACGCAGATCGCGTTCGCGGTTGCCGCCTGTGATGCTGTCTACGGTCAGCATCATGATTTCGACGCGTGCGTCCTTGGCCCGCTGCAGCATGGCCCGGTTGAGGCCTCGATCCTTATGAAAATAAAGCTGATAGACCTGCGGGGTTTCGTGCGCCTTGCGCAGCTCCTCAACGCTTACCGTGCCGAGCGAAGACACGCCGAACATCGTGCCGTATTTCGCAGCCGCAGCTGCGGCGGCACGTTCACCCTGGTGGTGGAAGAGACGCTGCAAGGCGGTAGGCGAGCAATAGACCGGCAAAGCGAGCTTCTGGCCCATGACGGTGACCGAGAGATCAACGTTTGCTACGCCGCTCAGGACGCAGGGCACGAGGTCACAGCGCTCGAAGCTCTTCGTGTTACGCCGGTGGGTCACCTCGTCGTCGGCGGCGCCGTCGATGTAGTCGAATATCGGACCGGGCACCCGTCGCCTGGCGAGACGCCGGAAATCATGAAAGTTGTGACAGTCCCGCAGATACATGCGTGCTTGCAACCCCAATTGCTCTAATGCGGAAGGCGTCAGCAAATCTCGCGTTGTAGTGAGCTTACAGCCAAGCAATGAACTCGCCGTCGGGAGTAATACGCAAAAGCCTTGACGCCTGCCATGTCGCAATGGCGGCCCGCCCATGCTGTTGCCCATACGTCACATACGGCACGCAATCCAGCAGGAGTGAACGGTATTTTGTCTTCAGGTTGCCACGGTGCTAATGATGGATTGCGAGGTGAATTCGGTGTTCCGAGCGTGCCGATATCAAGGAGGCCTGCGGCAATGGATCGCCGCGGCGGCAGCCTTCACCCTTGCGCTTCATGTGATCCTGAACCCGCTGGCACTCGGCAAGCCTGCTGCATGGCCATTCGGCGAGAACGCCGAGGGGTTCGTCATCTGCCATGGCGCAGGCGGCAATTCGGATGCCGATCGGGACGGACCTGTAAAGCAGCCGCTGCAAACGGTGCACTGTGTTCTGTGCACCCTGACGCATAGCGGCTGTGCAGTCCTTCACGATGCATCGGTGATCGTCGCGCTCGATGCGGGCGAGCTCTCCCCTCTCGTTGCTCCGCGCAGTTCCCAGGTGACGGAGCATCGCTCGCCCACCGGCGAGTACCAGCGCGGCCCTCCAACACACTCTGTCATCGCGGGCTGACAGATTTTCGAGCCTTGCGCTCGAATCTCATCAGCCGCCAGTGTCCTCGCAATGGGCGCGGAGCCTGGCCACGCTATGCCCGGCATGAAGATGCAGGCCAATGACAATCCTTCTCCGACATCGATGTGGCGATGCTGAATAGTTTTCCGGGAGGCTACCCCATGATTGTAGTTCGAATAAGCGGCGCTGCTCTGGCCGCAGGTCTATCATGCCTGAATGCGTTCGGACAAACACCTCAGATCGCCGCTGTCTCCGGGCGTGATCAGCTGGCCCTGCACGATCTCGTAACAGGCGAAGAACTCGCTCGGTTTGCGGCTGCGGGTGGGTCCAGTGATCTTGTGGCGCTGGGGAGCGGTGTTGCACTGTCAAACCATACGGCTGGTAATGAAGTCATAGTCATTGACCTCAATCGTCGTTCCGAAATTGGCCGCATGCCGTCTTCTGCCGTGGGAGGCACCCGGCCGGTTCACATGTACCTGAGCCCGGCGATCGACGGACGCCAGCATGTTGTCGTTCTAAACGACGGCCATGAGCGCAGCACACCCAAAGGCGAGCGCCCGAAGGACTCCACGTTGCTGCTGATCGACGCAGTTCAATCCAGGCCCACCTTCTTGAAACCGGCGGGTGAAGTGAGGCTGGGCATCGGCCATCACAAAGTGGGCTTCTCCACGAAGCGGGCGCGCCTCGCCGTTTCCAATATTGCCGACTGCCTGGATGTGATTTCGGTCTACGACTACGAGGATCCGGGCGATATCAAGCTCGTCAAGACCTTTTCGGCGGCCGACCTGGGCTACGACGCATCAAGTCCGCTCAAAACGTGCGATGAGACCGGCAAGGCCGGCGTGATGCTGTCGCCGCACGGGACCGGTACCTCCGCCGCAACGGGCAAGGTTTACCATTTCCTGACCGGAACCGGCCAGGTCGCGATCTTTGATGTGGACGCCGCTGTTCCAACAGTCAAATTGTTGCAGACCGCCGGCAGCGGTGGGGCTTCGGTCAAAGATCTGCCCGGTGGCCGCTTCATGGTGATGCCGCAGCGCGGTCCGCGCGAGCTGCATCAAAAAGCCGACGGCTCGCTTTGTCAGGTCGGACAGTTGGCCGTCATCGATGCGGTCGCCGAAAAGGTTGCTGCACAATTGCCCGTATTCTACGGTGAGCCGACCTGTCGGACCTCAATCGCGGGCAAGCCGTATGAACGCGCTGCCTTGCAATACGCGATGCCATCGCCCGATGGCAAAACGGTATTTGTCGAGATCGGCACCTTGTATGGTCCGCCGAATATAATCGCCGAATCCCGCTTCGTCGCCGTGTTCGACCTGTCCGACCCCTACAGGCCAATCCAGTTGCCCTCGATTCCGGTTGGGGCCGGTAACGACACCCGAGAGCACGCGCTCACCGGTGACGGCAAGCAGCTCTTGGTTACGAACAGTCTGGACGACTCGGTTTCGGTTATCGACGTTGCATCACGGCAAGTGGTTCGCACGATCCCTACCGTGACCAAGCCATTTCGTGTCGTCACGTTTTCCGAGCATGCCGGGCCATCAAAACCAACAGGACCAGCAACTCTCGGGTTGAAGTAGAAATCAAATTCTGAGGGTAGCTTCACTCCACACCAACCCCATGGGGGAATGGACATGAGCAAACAGCTGTTAGTTAAAGGTGCTCTAATACTCCTGCTTTCCACAGGCCCAAGCGCCGCCTGTGATCCCGAAGAGATGATCAACGAGCTTCGCGCTCAATGCGTGCAAGGCATTGCCTCCGTCGCGGTCTTGATCGAACCATTGCATCAACAGCTGACTGCATCTGAGCGTAGCGCGCTCGAAAGCAAGATCAAGGAAGCCACCTCGCTGTGTAACACAGACAAATACGCCGATGGCTACATGGTGTCCGCAAGACTTGCGCGCTTCATTGGTCATCTGGAGGCGCAAAAAGGTATCGCTCCAGTGCTGTAAGGCTCTGACGATCCCCTGCTGTGGAGCCATCGCACGCAAACCGTGGCGCTGGTTGCTATCCCGCGACGGCGGACAATACCCGCAGGCCGGTATATCATGTTCGGCGGCACGCCGTACGAGCACGTCACGCTGCCGGTACAGTTAAGTGAATGCGGATGCTTACAGCGCTTCCCGCTCATATTGAATCTCGGTCGTCATTGCCGGGCTTGACCTGGTCAAGCCCGCGCATGACGCGGAGAGGATTGGCTCAATTCGAGCGGAATTCGCTGTAATATGGTAGGAGGAGATAAAGCCATGGCACTGCGCAAGTATATTATCGAGAGAGACATCCCTAAGGTCGGGACATTTGAGCGCGAGCAACTTCGCGGGGCCGCGGCGAAGTCGAACCAAGTCCTGCGCCAGCTCGGTCCGGATATTCAGTGGGTGGAAAGTTACGTCGCTGATGACAAGACATTCTGTGTCTATCTCGCGAAAGACGAGGCAATCATCCGCAAGCACGCGGAGATCAGTGGATTTCCTGCGACTAAGATCACAGAAGTGCGCAAGCTGATCGATCCGACAACCGAAGCTCCTTAGCCTTCCCCCGTGACACGCGAAGCCGTCCTACTGGTGCATGGCCACGGAGCGCCCGCGGTGCTGCTCGAGCCGTTACGGCGCGCC
>CATPCO010000818.1 GCA_955652925.1 uncultured Xanthobacteraceae bacterium
ACGGACTTCCTGCGCGGGGACCAATAGAGCACCCGCATGTCGAAGCCGCGCGCGCGCCGCGCGACCGCGCGTCCGATGCGTCCGCCGCCGCCGATCAGGCCGATGGTCTTGCCGTAGACCGCGGCGCCGGCGAGATAGCTTGATTGCGAGCCGGGAAACTGTCCCTTGTGAACCAGGCGTTCCCCTTCCACCATGCGGCGCGCCACCATCAGCATCAATCCGAAATTGATGTCGGCGGTCGCCTCCGCGACGATGGGAGGCACGACCGTGACCGCGATCCCGCGCCGGGTGGCCTCCGCGACATCGATATTGTCGGGGGTAATGGCTTGCGAGGCGATGGCGCGCAGTCTTCCGTTTGCCGCCATCACATCGCGATCAATGCGGTCGTGCAGAAGCGAAAACAGAATGTCGCAGCGCTGCGCGCCGGCAATCAAAGCCTTGCGAGGGATGATGCGGCTGGCGTCCGGATTGACCGTAACGCTGGCAATCTTGCGCAGGCGGGCAACGGCGCTCCTGGCCACCGGCTGAGTAACGAAAATGCGTGGACGCATCACGCCATCCATCGCACAACGCCGGCGACTCCGTCCACTGCAACTTGCGATCCATCGGGAATGCGGCTGGTGGCGTCCAGCACGCCGAGCACCATGGGGATGCCACGCTCGCGGGCAAGCGAGGCTAGATGGGAGGTTGAACCGCCGAGCTCCGCCACGACGCCCGCGACGCGCGGCAGCACGTGGCTCAGTGCCGGGCCTGCCACCCTCGTCACCAGCACATCGCCGGGCGCGACGCGCGAAAGCTCGCATTCGCAGTTCACCACCACGGCGCGGCCGGCGCCCCAGCCGATGCCGGCGGGATGGCCGCTGAGACCGGGATGCTTGCGCCAGATCTCGTCCGGCACGGTCATCGGCTCGATGGTCAAGAGACGCGCCTGCAGCAGCTTGCAGCCTTCGTCATCGAGGGCCCACTCGATCTCAACCGCACCGCAAAGGACCGCTTGCGCCTTTCGCATCATGCGGCCGAGCGTTACCGCCTGTCCCGCATCAAGGCATGCGGCGGCGATGAGATCGTTTGCCACTACTTGCCGGATTGCACCCGTGCCCTGCGCGCAGCTTTCGCGGTGATCCTTGCGCCCGACGTCAATGCTGCGAAGAAAGCCCTGGCGCGAGAGAACAATACGGTCCGGCACCACTTCGCCCTGGGCGATGGTGGAGCCCAGTCCCCATGTCGCGCTGATCAGCATCTGGCCATCGGCGGTCTCGCTCAGTCCACCGCCGGAGGCGCGCGCGTCAATGAGCGGCTGGATGAGCACGGCCATTGCGGTATCCGCCGGCGATAGTCCGCGGTTTTCCATGTAGCGGCGCGCGTTCGTGCTCCACAGCGCTGCCCAGCAGGCGCGCACGGCGGTAATGAACGCGGCATCATACTCAATGCCGAGGAACGTTTCGAACTGACCAGCGAAGCTTGCCCCTTTTTGATCCTCGATCAGCGCCGACGAGCGCACGGCGGTAAGCGATCTACTCTGCGCGCGCTGCGCGTGCCAGGCCGCAAGCACAGGCTCCAGGATTTCAGGCGCGATCGGCTGTTCGTAGAGCGCAAGCCTGATGTCCACCGACAAGCGCCTCTGTGCGAGGGGATCGGCATGCGCGAAACGCCCGACCAACGCCTCCAGTCCAAGTGCGGCGATCTGCGCCCGATAGGCATCGGCAGTAAGACAAAATCCACCGGGCGTCGGCAGTCCCGCGCGTGCCAGGGCGGCAAGGTTCGCGGCCTTCGGCCCGATGCGCTCGCGATCCGCTTCACCCGCATCAGCGAGCGCGATGATGAATTCGCGCAGGGTCGGCAAATGCGCGCTTTTGCGCACCGTGCCCACGCGGCTGGAGCGACGGGGGGCAGGGCGCGTCGACGGTCGTCCGCGCCGGGGACGCGTGTGCGCGCCTTTGCCCACCCTACCGCTCAGAAATTTGGACTACGCAACCTTCTCGGCGATTCCGGCCGGGCAGCTCACGCCGGTGCCGCCGAGTCCACAATAGCCGGCCGGGTTCTTCGCCAGGTACTGCTGGTGATAGTCCTCGGCGAAATAAAATGGCGGGGCGTCGAGGATTTCGGTCGTAATCGGGCCGAAACGCCGCGTGTGCAACTCTTTTTCATACGCGGCCTTCGACTCCTCCGCTGCCTTGCGCTGCGCGGGTGAAAACACGTAAATGCCGGAGCGATATTGCGTGCCGACATCGTTGCCCTGGCGCATGCCCTGGGTCGGATCGTGGTTCTCCCAGAACGCCTTGAGCAGGCGCTCGTAGGAAATCTGCTTGGGGTCATAGACCACCAGCACCACTTCGTTATGACCGGTGCGGCCGCTGCACACTTCTTCATATGTTGGGTTAGGCGTGTGGCCTGCGGCATATCCGACCGCGGTGATATGAATGCCCTTTCCGAACTCCCAGAATTTGCGCTCGGCGCCCCAGAAGCATCCCATGCCGAACATCGCCTGCTCCAGACCCTCGGGATAAGGACCTTTGAGCGGGCGGTGAAAGATGAAATGCTCGCGTGCGGTCGGAATCGGTGTGGCCCGGCCGGGCAGCGCCTCGGCCGCGGACGGCATTGTGAGCGTTTTCTTGAACATGAACATCGCGGCATCTCCCGTTTACGCCTCTAATATAGGACACAACCGCGCCTTTGGCATCCGATCCCTGTCACGGATGCTTATGCTCCTGATTAATGCAGCTTCACGTGCGGCTCCGTGCGCCGGGTGATCAGCCGGCCGAGCGTGTCGAGCGTCACCTTGATGGCCCCGTGGAGCGCATATTCGTGCATCTTGTAGAGCGAGCGGTACATCAGGCGCGCGAAAAGCCCCTCGATCCACAGGTTGCCGCCGAGCAGTCCACCCATCAGATTGCCGACCGTGGAGTAGTCACCGAGCGAGAGCAGCGATCCGAAATCGCGATAGCGCCATGGTTGCACCGGCTCGCCCTTAAGACGCCGTCTGATCTGCTTGACGAGATGCATCGCCTGCTGGTGCGCGGCCTGGGCGCGCGGGGGAACAAAGTTGCCCGGACGGTCTTCCCACGGGCAGGCTGCGCAGTCGCCGATGGCGAAAATGTTGTCATCTCGCGTGGTCTGCAGCGTGGACCGCACCAGAAGCTGGTTGATGCGGTTGGTTTCGAGTCCGTCGAGATTGCGCAGAACGTCGGGCGCCTTCACGCCGGCTGCCCACACGACAAGCTCGGCAGGAATGAAAGTCCCGTTGGCAAGCTTCACCCCCTCCGGCGTTACGGCGCCAACCTTGGATGCAACATGTACGCGCACGCCCAAATTCTCCAGGAGCTTCAGTGCGGCCTTCGAAAGGCGTTCCGGCAATGCCGGGAGGATGCGATCGGCCGCTTCGATCAGGTGGATCTTGATGTCCTGCTCCGGATCGATGCCCTCCAAGCCGTAGGCGATGAGCTCTCTCGTGGAGTAGTGTAGCTCTGCCGCAAGCTCGGTGCCGGTCGCGCCGGCCCCAATGATGGCGACCTGCAGCTGCTCCGGCCGCAGCGCCGCTGATTGTGCATGTCCGCGGATATACGCGTTCACCAGCCGGGCATGGAAGCGTCTGGCGTCGAGCGGCGTATCGAGCGAGATCGCATGCTCGCGTGCGCCAAGGGTGTCGAAATCATTGCCCTGGCTGCCCACTGCGATGACGAGCGTGTCGTAGCCAAAGCTGCGCCGCGACGTGACTTCGTGCCCCTCATCGTCGATGTAAGCCGCAAGCTCGACTACGCGTTTTTGGCGATCCAGACCGATCATCTCTCCGATGCGATAGTGGAACGAGTGCCAGTGCGCTTGTGCGAGGAAATCGATTTCGTGCACCGCGAAATCCATGGTGCCGGCGGCGACCTCATGGAGCAGTGGCTTCCAAAGATGGGTGCGCGATTTGTCGATCAGCGTGATGTCTGCGCGCTCGCGGCGGCCGAGCTTGTCGCCGAGCCGGGTGACCAGCTCGAGCCCGCCTGCGCCACCGCCGACGACGATGATGCGATGAAGTCCCGAGCTCGCCATTCCAACTGCCACGTTCTACTCGGCTGCCATTCTCGCGCTCTCGCGCACGCCGGACTGGGCAGCGTCCACAACCGCCAGAGCGGTCATGTTGAGGATGCCGCGCACCGTCGCGGTTTGCGTGAGGATATGCGCGGGCTTCGCGGTGCCCAGAAGTATCGGCCCGACTGTGACTCCGCCGCCGGCCGCCGCGCGCAGAAGATTATAGGCGATGTTGCCGGCGTCCAGATTCGGCATCATCAGGAGGTTTGCTTCGCAGCTCAGGTTTGAATCCGGGAAGACGCGATCAAGAACTCGCTTTGACAAGGCCGCGTCCCCATGCATCTCGCCTTCGACGGCAAGTTTCGGCTCCTTCGCCTGAACGATCGCAAGCGCAGCGCGCATTTTTTGGGCGGAGGAGGAATCGGCACTCCCGAAGCTTGAGTGCGAAAGCAAGGCAATGCTCGGCGTGAGCCCGAACCGGCGCACCTCCTCGGCGGCAAGGAGCGTGAGATCGGCCACCTGCTCGGCGCTCGGATCCTGATTGACGTAGGTGTCGCAGAGGAAAAGCTGCCGTCCGCCGACGATGAGCATGTTCATCGCCCCCCAGGTGCGCACGCCCGCGCGCAAGCCGATCACCTGGCGGACATAGCCGAGGTGGTCGTAAAAGGCTCCGGACGTTCCACACAGCATGCAATCCACGTCACCGCGCCGCAGCAGCGTTGCCGCGATCAAGGTGGAACGATTGCGCATGGCTTCCCGCGCGAGCGCCGGTGTGACGCCGGCGCGTCGCGTCAGCGCATAGTAATCATGCCAGGATTCGTCGTAACGGGGATCGGTCTCGCAGCAGACGATTTCGCAATCAGCCCCTGGCTTGAGCCGCAAACCCACCTCGTTGCTGCGCGCGGCGATCACGTCGGGACGGCCGACCAAGACCGGGCTCGCCAGCCCTTCATCGATGATGACCTGAGCAGCCCGCAAGACGCGATCGTCCTCGCCTTCTGCGAACGCAATCCGTTTGCGCGCGATCTTGGCGGCGGCGAATACCGGCTCCATGCTTGCGCCGGACTGATACATGAATCGCGCCATGCGCTGGCGATAGGCAGCGAGATCGGAGAGCGGTCGCAGCGCCACGCCGCTATCCATCGCAGCCTTAGCGACCGCAGGAGCGAGGCGCTCGATCAGCCGGGGATCGAATGGTGTCGGTATGAGGTACTCGGGACCGAACTCCAGCCGGCGCTCGCCATAAGCGGCGGCGACCACGTCCGACATCTCCGCGTGGGCGAGCCCGGCGAGAGCGTGCACGGCGGCGAGCTTCATCTCCTCGTTGATGGCTGTTGCGCCGACGTCGAGCGCGCCGCGGAAGAGGAAAGGAAAGCACAAAACATTGTTGACTTGGTTGGGATAGTCCGAGCGGCCGGTGGCGATGATCGCGTCCGGCCGCACCGCCTTCGCCTCTTCCGGCGCAATTTCCGGGTTCGGGTTTGCGAGCGCCAATATGAGGGGGTCGCGCGCCATCCGCTTGACCATTTCCGCCTTGAGCACTCCGCCCGCGGAGAGACCAAGAAAGATGTCCGCGCCCTCGATGATGTTGCCCAGCGTGCGTGCGGAGGTGGGCCTGGCATAACGTGCCTTGATCGGGTCCATCGCCTCGGTGCGGCCTTCGTACACGACGCCGTTCACGTCCGTTACCAGGATGTTCTCCACCGGCAGCCCGAGACTCACGAGCTGATCGAGACAGGCAATCGCGGCTGCGCCCGCGCCCGAGCACGCCAGCTTGACCTTGCGAATATCCTTGCCGACCAGCGTGAGGCCGTTGAGAACGGCGGCAGCCACAATGATGGCGGTGCCGTGCTGGTCATCGTGGAAGACTGGAATCTTCATCCGTTGCCGGAGCGCGCGTTCGATATAGAAGCATTCCGGTGCCTTGATATCTTCGAGGTTGATGCCGCCGAACGTGGGCTCGAGGCTCGCGACAATCGCAACGAACTTGTCGGGATCGCTCTCGTTGATCTCGATGTCGAAGACGTCGATACCGGCAAATTTCTTGAACAGGCAACCCTTGCCTTCCATGACAGGCTTGCCGGCGAGCGGGCCGATATTGCCGAGGCCGAGCACGGCGGAGCCGTTCGTGATCACTGCAACCAGATTGGCGCGCGAAGTGAGAGTGGCCGCCTCGTGCGGATCCTCCTTGATGGCAAGGCAGGCATAGGCGACACCCGGCGAATAGGCGAGCGCGAGGTCGCGCTGATTGACAAGGCTCTTGGTTGGCGTGACGGAGATCTTTCCGGACGTCGGAAAGCGGTGATACTCCAAAGCGTCACGGCGCAGTTGCTCTTCCATACTGGCTCCTTGCCGTCTGCTCGCACGATATCCCACCGCCTGGTGCATGCCAATCTCACTCCCGGCCTGATCGATCCGCGATGGCGGTCCAGGCGAAAGAACTACTCATCGCATCGCGGGCTGATCTGCTTTTGTCGGCCTCGACTCTTTGAACCGCGTGGCTCAAAATCGCGCAAAATGTCCTGAAAATCAGATGGAGGAAACATGAGCACGGTCGCGGGATCCATTTCCTTGTCCGCACCGGACGACAGTGCGGATCGGCGCCGGCACATCATCGCGATTATCGCCGCGTCCTCCGGCAATCTCGTCGAGTGGTACGACTTCTACGCTTATGCGTTCACGTCGGCTATTTCGAAGCCTGCGGACAAATAGAGCGGCGAAGAACTGCTCCCGTCCAGTAGGGGTCGGCCCCCGCGACGGCGTTGCGGTCATAAACGCATGAGATGGAGAGGAGTTATCCATGTCCAGTCTGTCTCCTCAGACCCGCGACAAGCTCAAAAAGGTCTCAACGCCCACGCTCACGACCGCGCTCTTCAAGCGCGGCTTGCGCCATCAATGGATTCAGGATGTCCATCTGATCAATCCCGCCGCGACGCCCATGGTGGGGATCGCCTTCACGCTGCGCTACATGCCGGCACGGGAGGACCTCAACCCAATCGAGGTCTTTCGCGATCGAAATCATCCCCAGCGGGTTGCGATCGAGCAGTGTCCGCCGGGCGCCGTGCTCGTGATCGACAGCCGCAAGGATCCGCGCGCCGCTTCCGCCGGCTCAATCCTCATCTCTCGCCTGATG
>CATPCO010000819.1 GCA_955652925.1 uncultured Xanthobacteraceae bacterium
ACTGATTTCTGGCATTGACGATGCGAGGGCGCGGGGCGCAATCTGGCTAACAAGTCTTGGCAAGAATGGATAGCGGGCGATGAAAAAGCACGCCAACGGCGGTCCGCTTACCCTCCAAGACTCTCCGTCAACGCGGACATGTCCATTCTTCCGCACGAGCCCGCACGGTCCCGAAAATAATTCGCTTCGGCCTCAAACTTGCGTGCTCTTTCTTCGGCTTCGCGCAGCTGTGAAGAAACGCGGTGTGCGAGACCCATTGCTCGCTGGCATTCTGCCTTCGCCACATCGGAAGCCTTCTGTAGCAGAGCGACGATGTGCTGTCCGGCATCATCCGCCGCCATGGTGGCGTCGGCCGCTGCCTTCTTGGCGGCGAATGCAACAACCGAAGCCGGTGTCTCGTTTGCCTGGACGCGCATTATTGGTCCTTTCCTGAAACGCAACCTCCCGGAAATTAGTCAGCACTATCACATAGGACCTTTTTGGGCAGGAACTGCACAATCCATTTCATATGCGCAATTGGTGCAGCGTGTGGCAATGCAGCCACTGCCTGGGCCTCTAGGAACCACCGAAACGAGGGTTGCACGTCCAAACTGCTCGTGCGGGAAATTGCGGAGTCGGTTCCGGGATCGCGCCCGCCTAAATCAATTTTTTTGGAAGCCTCCGGCAGGCACTGTTGGTACAGCCCCGATGAGGAGATTGGTCGTGCGCGGGCCTCCAGCATCCGGCGGCGGCTTCGCGCTCGGTTCCTGCTGTGGAGGCGAAGCTTGCGTGTTGGAGGTGGCGAGGTCTTTGCTGTCCGTAGTGCGCTGCACCTCGGGCGTCCCCTTGGTGGTGCTGGCTGTAGCCTTAGTCTGCGCAGGAACTGCATTAGGTGCACCGGGAGACTTTCCAGAGGGCGTCACCGAGCTTTCGCGAGCATTGGCACTCGGATTCGAACCGAACAGGTTCCCGAAGAACGACCCGATGCTGGTTGAGCTCGGCGCGGCTGAGGCCACGTGCACCTGTACGGGTTTCACTTCCGGAGAGGCGAAGGCAAAGACGGTTGCGCTAGTCCCTTGCGGGAACGAGTCGACCGGCGGATGGACATGCGCCGGAATGGTGCCTGAGGCGGTACGAATTGCAGTGCCCGACCCGCCATGCGATTTCAGCGCCGAAGTGAAAATAGGATTCATGCCCCCGTCTCCCCCGTTTGTGGCCTGAACGGCGGGGATTCCCTGGTTGATGAGCTGGGCGGTCTCGATCTCGTCGCGATGCTGTTTATTGTGAACGGCGGACACAATCTGCGGGGGCATCTTATAGGCGGGGCACCGATCAACCGGGTTGAATTTGCCAGAGGACTGCGCATCAAACACGTAATGCTTGTCGCAAACCGCGACCTTCGGCTCCTTCCGTGTAACCTCGAAATGGTCGTAGCCTTCCTTGAGCACTTTCCAGAAGGCGAGGTGCGGGGAATCGCGATGTCTGGCCATGTTGAGGGGAGTCATCCGGAACGGATAGGCTTGAATTTGAAATGACCTCTGCCCGCCGAAGAACGCTTCACGCGCCAGCGAATAGATTTCGGTGATCTGTTCATCGGTCATGGCGTAACAGCCGACCGAGGCACAGTCGCCATGAACCATCACGGATGCACCTGATCGCCCATTGGCCCGATCATAGGCATTGGGGAAACCAGTATTGATGGCGAGATGGTAGCGGGAATTCGGGTTCATCAGGTCGGGCGTGATGGTGTAGAAGCCCTCGGGCGCTTGCCGGTCGCCTTCTTGGATCTTTGGACCCAATTCGCCTGACCACCGACAAATAGGGTGCATCCGCAGGAGCGCGAAGCGTTCGCTTTTATCTACTTTCCACAGTTCGAGTTCCGACTCTTCCTTGAAGATCCGAATTAGAATCGGCGAGTCCTTTGTCATTTTCTTGGTGTCGAGCTCGGCCAGCATTGCCTCGGAGAGCGGTTGCATGTGACGGCCGCTGATATTCGGAATCTTGTCGCTATCGCAGCCGGCAAGCGCTGCGGCAGCCGCCATCGCAGCGCACGCAAGAAGCGAGCGCAATACTGGCGGTCGATGCAATACCTTAGCTCCCCGTCCCAAAAGCATCCCCCAGCATTCCCGACGAAATGCAAAAACGGCGTAGGCCCAGACTTGGGTCGCACGAGGGCAAGCTCGCGACATATCCCCCGGCATCGGAGGCGTGCTCGGGGCACTGCGCGGGCTTGATCGATCCTAGAATACTGCAACTGTCGAGCAATTCAGGCGCAGCCACGGATTAGAAGAACGCAGAAGTAGTTTTCCACCGCGTCTGTGGGATTTGTGCAACGATCAGTCTTTATTTCGTCAAAGCCACAGTGCCGGACGGATTTTCCGTTCTCGGACGGATTTTCTGTTCCCTGTTACGCAGGGACAACCATGCCGGGGGGGTCGCATGAGTATTTCGACGTTGATACCTACATCGAGTGCGCACGATTTGCCGATGATCTGGTGATCTTGATCGATGCCTACCAGCGACATGACTGGCTGATGGCGGCGGTAGAGAAACGGCTCCGGGAAGAATTTTGCCGAACTGCAAGTCGAGATCTGATTCTGCTGCTGACGTTCGCCGTGGCTTGTGCTCTCGACCGTTTAGCGCGGTCCCATCTATAGGTCGGCATATTACGCACACTGGCTGTGCAGCCAGTCTCGCCCTGAAGGTACGTGAGGGGCTGAAGTGGGAAGGCACGGCCAGACAAAACCGACCGCAAGGGTAGGACGCGCAGAAGGAATCTCGCCGATAACTCCAATGGGCAATAATAAGGGGCGACAACGAAGCTCGGGCAAGCGTGAATATGCCACAGCAGGCTGGACTTGCCGCACAAGTTCCTTGCTTTCGTTGTCGTTTGGTCTGCGGGAGCTCCAGGGGGCTTTAGACTTACCCGCGGGAATCTAACAAATGGCCATGACGTAATAGTCCTTGCCGCCATGAACTGCGGCGATCCCCCGAAAGACCTTGCAAACTAAATCCTATATATTGATGCCCCGTGATGGGAGGTACGGCCATGAAGATTATCGGGATTACCCTCACTTTGGCGTTTCTCGTCGTAGCGATGGGGAATGCGATGGCCCAATC
>CATPCO010000820.1 GCA_955652925.1 uncultured Xanthobacteraceae bacterium
CACCAATGATCTGTGGATTGCCGCACACGCTAAATCAGAAGATCTAACTCTTGTGACCAATAACGAACGTGAGTTCAAGCGTGTTGCCGGACTGAAGATCCAAAACTGGATTGATTAGTCCAGCGACCGGTAATCGCCGCAAATTATGGCCCTTCCTTACCTCAGGCTCGGCGTCAACGTCGATCACGTCGCAACGGTGCGCAACGCGCGCGGGGGCCGGCACCCCGACCCCGTCCATGCAGCGAAGATCGCGATTGAAGCCGGTGCTGACGGCATCACCGCACATCTGCGGGAGGATCGCAGGCACATCCGAGACGACGACATCGCGAGGCTCAAGGCCGAGATTGCAAAGCCGCTCAATCTGGAAATGGCTGCAACGGACGAAATGATCCGCATCGCGGTGGCGACCCGGCCACATGCTGCTTGCCTCGTCCCGGAACGCCGGGAGGAGCGCACCACCGAAGGCGGGCTTGATGCTGCTGGGCAGCAGGTTCAACTCGCGCCCGCCGTTGCCAAGCTCAAGCGGGCGGGAATTCGCGTGTCGCTGTTCATTGCCGCCGAGCCTGCTCAGATCGAGGCCGCGGCGTCCCTCGGCGCGCCCGTCATTGAGATCCATACCGGCGCCTGGTGCGATGCGCTGGCCGAGCATCGCGCTGCCGAAGCGCAATGCCAGTGGGAGCGCATTCGAGCAGGCGCGAAGCTCGCGCGCGAGCATGGGCTGGAAGTTCACGCCGGCCATGGACTTGATTTTGACACCGCCGAGACAATCGCCGCCTTGAACGAGGTTGTTGAACTCAATATCGGGCACTTCCTGGTCGGCGAGGCAATCACCCGCGGGCTGGGCAATGCCGTCAAGGCCATGCGTGCGGCCATGGATCGAGGCCGGCGATGATTCTTGGCATCGGTTCCGATCTCATCGACGTGAGACGCATTGAGCGCACCCTCGAACGGCACGGCGAGCGTTTTCTCTCACGCATCTTTACCGCGACCGAGCGTGCCACCGCCGAGCGCAGGGCTCGCCGCAGCGAGACCTACGCCAAGCGTTTCGCGGCAAAGGAGGCTTGCGCCAAGGCGCTCGGCACTGGATTGCGCGCGGGCGTGTTCTGGCGCGACATGGGCGTGGTCAATCTGCCCTCCGGCCGTCCCACAATGAAGCTCACAGGCGGAGCCCTCACTCGGTTGCGATCAATCACCCCGGCGGGATGCGAGCCGCGCATTGACGTCACCATTACGGACGAAGGCCCAATGGCGCAGGCGCTTGTCGTGATCAGCGCGGTGCGGCGTGAAGTCCCGCCAGCGTAAGCCCGCAGCCAGCGAGCAATATCAAGTCACCCATTTAAGGTATTGATATACTATGACGAATCTCCGGATCAGCGATTCGCGGGGCGACTGCGGAACTTATCCCCCCTTTGATTGCGCCGTTCCCTGCAAGCGGCTAGAACGGCGCGGCTCAATCAGATGGACAAGAGGCCGATGAGTGTGACAGCGCAAGCCAGACGCAAAGAAGGCGGGATCGCCGAGACGGTGCGCGTGATCTTTCATGCGCTGATCATTGCACTCGTGATCCGCACCTTTTTGTTTCAGCCCTTCAACATTCCCTCCGGCTCGATGAAGGCCACCTTGCTGGTCGGCGATTATCTTTTCGTGTCGAAATATTCCTACGGTTACAGTCATTATTCCTTGCCGTTTTCACCTCCGCTGTTTTCCGGCCGCATCTGGGCCTCGCCGCCGGGCCGTGGCGACGTGCTCGTTTTCCGATTGCCCAAGGATGACACCACCGACTACATCAAGCGCGTCATCGGACTTCCCGGCGACCGCATTCAGATGGTCGATGGGGTCCTGCACATCAACGGCCAACCGGTCAAGCGGGAGCGCATCGAGGATTACGTCGAGACCGAGGAAGGCTCGCGCGCCACCCGGGTCAGGCGATGGCGAGAGACGCTGCCGAACGGCGTGAGCTATACGACGCTCGATCTCGTCGATAACGGATTCTACGACAACACGCGCGTCTATGAGGTGCCTCAGGGGCACTATTTCATGCTGGGCGATAATCGCGACAATTCCACAGATAGCCGCGTCCTCAGTCAGGTGGGGTACGTGCCTTTTGAGAATCTCGTGGGCAAGGCACAGATCATTTTCTTCTCGATTCGCGAGGGCGACCATGCCTGGATGGTATGGCGCTGGCCGTGGTCGGTACGCTGGAACCGGCTGTTTACGTTGGTGCGATGAGCCGCAGGCCGAGAGCGAGCACCGTCTCAGGCAAAACCTCCCGTCCTTCCCACGACGAGCCTGCTTGCGGCTCGACCAAGACTGATGCCGTTCGCCGTCCCGCCCGCAGGAAACGCCGGGACCGCGGACCTTCTGACTTCGAAGAACGAATCGGCTATCGGTTTTCCAATCCGCTTTTGCTTGAACAGGCACTGACCCATATTTCCGCGTTGGCCGGCGCGCGTAACCGCGCGGCCTCATACCAGCGGCTTGAATTTTTAGGAGATCATGTCCTCGGGCTTGTCATCTCAGACATGTTGTTCCGCAACTTTTCGAAAGCCGACGAGGGCGAAATGTCGCGCCGCCTGGCCGATCTCGTACGCAAGGAAGCCTGCGCCGAGGTGGCGCGCGCGATCAATATTGGCGAAGCGATCAGGCTTGGGTCGTCCGAAGCCAACGCGGGAGGGCGTAACAGAACCGCTATTCTCGCTGATGTGTGTGAAGCGTTGATCGGAGCAATCTTTGTCGACGGGGGGTATTCCGCGGCGTGCGAATTTATCGAGCAGCTTTGGAGCGCGCGCATGCGCAAACCAGCACAGCCGCTGCGAGATTCGAAGACTGCGTTGCAGGAATGGGCGCAGGCGCGTGGCCTGCCCACACCTGCCTATCGTGAAGTCGAGCGCAAGGGGCCCGATCACGATCCGGAATTCCGGGTGATCGTCGAGCTTCCCCAACTCGCGCCGGCAGAGGGTCTCGGCCGTTCGAAACGCGCGGCCGAGCAGGCCGCGGCAGCGGCTATGCTCACCCATGCCGGGGTCAGAGCGGACCGGGGTTGATGGCGCAGGAAGAGAGCCGCTGCGGGTTCATTGCGGTCATTGGTCCCCCGAACGTCGGCAAGTCTACCCTGATCAACGCGCTTGTCGGCGACAAGGTCGCGATCGTTTCTCACAAAGCCCAAACGACACGTTCGCCGCTGCGCGGGATTGCAATCGCGGGGAGCGCGCAGCTCGTCTTCATCGACACGCCGGGTATCTTCGCACCCAGGCGACGGCTCGACCGTGCAATGGTGGCGAGCGCCTGGGCGGGTGTCCAGGACGCAGATATCGCCGCCTGCATGCTCGACGCCCAGCATGGGCTCGATGAGGTTACAACCAACGTTCTTGCGCGGCTGCGTCAAGTAGAGCGATCCAAAATCCTTGTGATCAACAAGATCGATCGGGTACGCAAGCCATCGCTTCTGCAATTGGCGGCCACCGCCAACAAGCCCGCACAGTTTGCCGCGACATTCATGATTTCCGCACTGACCGGCGATGGGGTAGCGGACCTCAAAGCGTGGCTCGCTGCGCATGTTCCGGCGGGGCCATGGCATTATCCCGAAGATCAGGTCACCGACGCTCCGCTGCGCCAACTCGCTGCCGAGATCACCCGCGAGCAGCTCTATTCGAGGCTGCATCAGGAGCTGCCGTACCAGGCGACCGTGGAGACTGATCAATGGCAGGAGCTCAGGGACGGCTCGATCCGCATCGAGCAGACAATCTACCTTGAACGCGAAAGCCAAAGAAAAATCGTGCTCGGCAAAGCGGGCAGCACGATCAAGGCGATCGGATCGCAGGCGCGCAGCGCAATCGCGAAAATGAGTGAGGCCCCCGTGCATCTGTTTCTGTTCGTCAAAGTGCGGGAGGGTTGGAGCGATGATCCCGAGCGGTACCGGGCAATGGGACTTGAGTTTCCCAAGGAATAATCATGCGATGGAGTGACGAAGCAATCGTACTTGGAAGCAAGCGTCACGGGGAATCCAGTACGATCGTGGAACTTATGACGCGCGAGCATGGCCGCCATTTGGGGCTCGTTCGGGGAGGAACTGGCCGGCGGCTGCGCCCCATTCTGCAGGCAGGCAACGGCGTCAGCGCTGTATGGCAAGCCCGGTTGGACGAGCATCTCGGGCTTTATGCCATCGAAGGGATCGAGCTGCGGGCGGCATCGTTCCTGGCGGTGTCCCACGCGCTTTATGGACTGACGCACCTTGCCGAGCTCTGCCGGCTGTTACCGGAACGCGATCCCCATCCACGAATTCACGCCGAACTGTCAGCCATGCTCGATGACCTCCTCGATCTGCGCGCGGCGGCATCCGGATTGGTGCGTTTCGAGCTGCTTCTTCTGGCCGAACTTGGTTTCGGACTCGATCTGGAAAGTTGCGCTGCGACAGGCACGACAACGGACCTTGTTTATGTGTCGCCCAAGTCGGGTCGTGCGGTGTCGCGCCAGGCGGGCGAGCCTTGGAAGGAAAAACTGCTCCGATTGCCCGAATTTGTGCAAGGGCTGGATGCCGGCCAGCCCTCGGTCGAGGATATTTCCGCCGGTTTTGACCTGACCGGTTTTTTCCTCCTGCGGCACGTGCTCGATCCACGAGGATTGCGGCTGCCGGACGCGCGCGCGAGTTTTATCGCGGCGCTACTCAACAGCAAAGCCGCCTCGGCAGTCGCCGGATAAGGCGCGAGCGGCGGCAAGCCGTTCCTTGTCCCTGCTGCGACTTCGCATTAACTCTGTCGCATGAACACGCAACTGATTCCCCCCTCTGATCACGGCGCGCAAGAGATTGCACTGCATGAGGCACTGGAAGAGCGCTACCTCGCTTATGCGCTCTCGACCATTGTCAACCGGGCACTGCCGGACGCGCGCGACGGGCTCAAGCCGGTGCACCGGCGGCTGCTTTATGCGATGCAGCAGCTTCGGCTCGATCCCGGCGCGGGGTTCAAGAAATGCGCGCGGGTGGTCGGTGACGTCATCGGCAAGTTCCATCCGCACGGCGATGTCGCCGTATATGACGCGCTCGTGCGCCTCGCGCAGGACTTTGCACAACGCTATCCGCTGATCGACGGCCAAGGAAATTTCGGCAATGTGGACGGCGATAACCCCGCTGCCATGCGCTACACCGAGGCTCGCCTGACGGAGATCGCGCATCTTCTGCTGGATGGGATCGACGAGGACGCAATCGACTTCAAGCCGACCTACGACGGGTCGGAGAATGAACCGGTTGTCCTGCCCGGTGCCTTTCCAAACCTTCTCGCCAACGGCTCGCAGGGAATCGCGGTCGGGATGGCGACATCAATCCCGCCGCACAATGCGGCGGAGCTCTGCGACGCCGCGCTTCACCTGATTTCCACTCCGAATGCGAGGAGCCGCACGCTTCTGAAATACGTGCAGGGTCCCGATTTTCCGACCGGCGGCGTGATCGTGGATCCGCCAGATCTCATTGCGGAAGCCTACGCGACGGGGCGCGGGTCGTTTCGAGTGCGCGCCCGCTGGCACACGGAGGACACGGGCCGCGGAACCTATCTGATCATTGTGACGGAGATCCCGTGGCTGGTGCAGAAGGGACGGCTGGTCGAGAGACTCGCGGACCTTATTAACGAAAAAAAGCTGCCTCTGGTTGTGGATGCGAGAGACGAGTCGGCTGAGGATATCCGGCTGGTGATCGAGCCTCGTTCACGCACTGTGAATGCTGAATTGCTGATGGAATCACTGTTCAGGCTGAGCGATCTGGAAGCGCGCATCCCCCTTAACATGAACGTGCTGGTCAAAGGCCGCATTCCCAAAGTGGTCGGCTTGGCCGAAGTGCTGAGCGAATGGCTGGCGCACCGCCGCGAGGTCCTGCTGCGACGCTCGAACTTTCGGCTCAGGCAGATCGAGCACAGGGTGGAGGTGCTTGGGGGATATCTCGTCGCTTATCTCAACCTGGACAAGCTCATCAAGATCATTCGAAACGAGGATGAGCCCAAGCCTGTGCTGATGAAAACATTCAAACTTTCGGAGGTGCAGGCAGACGCTGTGCTGAACATGCGCTTGCGCAATTTGCGCAAGCTTGAGGAGATGGAGATCAGGAACGAGGACAAGCAGTTGCGGTCGGAGCGCAAGACAATCAAGGAGCTCCTGGGCTCCGAGCCGAAGCAGTGGAACAGGGTTGCGGACGAGATCAGGGAACTGCGCGCGAAGTTCGGCCCCAAGACCGCGCTCGGCAAGCGCCGCACGAGCTTTACAGAGGCCATCGAGCATGATGAAGCTGCGATCGAGCAAGCGCTCGTCGAACGCGAGCCGATCACCGTGGTTGTTTCCGAGAAAGGCTGGATTCGGGCGCTGCGGGGAACCGTCACCGATTTCTCCACCATCACGTTTAAATCCGATGATGGGTTGAAATTCGCATTTCCCGCCGAAACGACCTCGAAATGTCTGGTATTCGCCAGCAACGGGCGCTTCTACACGCTTGACGCCGCAAGACTTCCGGGCGGCCGCGGTCACGGCGAGCCGGTCCGGCTGTTCATCGATTTGGAGCAGGAAGCGGACCTGGTCAGTGTTTTTCGCGAAACTGGAGGGCGCCGGTTCGTGGTCGCGAGCGCGCAGGGGCGTGGTTTTATCGTGAGTGAAGATGAATGCTTGGCCAACACACGCAAAGGAAAGCAGGTGCTCAATGTGAACGCGCCCGACAAAGCGCGGGCGCTCGCGGTCGTCGAAGGGGAGCTGCTCGCCTGCATCGCCGAAAACCGCAAGATGCTTATTTTTCCGATTGAACAGGTTCCGGAAATGGGACGCGGTCGTGGCGTGCGTCTGCAGCGCTACAAAGATGGCGGCCTCAGCGATCTCAAGACTTTCACGGCAACCGAAGGGCTTGCATGGAGGGATAGTGCGGGCCGAGCTTACTCGCTGAGCTTGAGCGAGCTTGCCGATTGGCGCGGCAATCGTGCCGATGCGGGCCGGCTGGCGCCAAAAGGATTTCCGCGTAGCAACAGATTCAGCGGCTGAGGCAGGAGTGGGCACAAAACTCGAACTGCAGCCGCGTCCTGTTCATCCCGTCAAGAATACGATTGAGCTCGGCGCATGTTTGAACACCGCCGCCGCGGTGTCGCCGAAAAACAACTTTTCACCAGGACGCCGGCTCACACCCATGATGAGCAGGTCGCAGGCCGAGCGCTTCGCTTGCGCCAGGATGGCTTGATGGGGTGCTACCTCGATATGCACGGCAGTCTTGATCTTCAGATCCTGGCGATCGGCCATTTCAGCGACTTCGCCGAGGATGGCGCGCGCCTCTGCCCGCGCCGCCGGGTTGCCACTTAGTCTGCGCGGGCCCCGCCCTGCGGGATTGGCAGCGTATAACGCGGTCAGCGAACAGTTGCACGCGCGCGCGAGTGCAATCGCCAGCTCGGCTGCGCGCCGAGACAC
>CATPCO010000821.1 GCA_955652925.1 uncultured Xanthobacteraceae bacterium
CCATGGTGTTGATGGTATCCTTGAGCTCGAGAATTTCGCCGCGCACATCGACGGTGATCTTGCGCGAAAGGTCGCCGCGCGCGACGGCAGTCGTCACCTGCGCGATGTTGCGGACCTGGTCGGTGAGGTTGCCGCACATGGCGTTCACCGAGTCGGTCAAATCCTTCCAGGTGCCGGCAACGCCCGGCACGATCGCCTGGCCGCCGAGCTTGCCGTCGGTGCCAACCTCGCGCGCCACGCGCGTCACTTCAGACGCGAACGAGCGCAGCTGATCCACCATCGTGTTGATGGCTTCCTTGAGCTGCAGGATCTCGCCCCGCACGTCGACCGTAATCTTCTTTGAGAGGTCGCCGTTGGCGACCGCAATCGTCACCTCGGCGATGTTGCGCACCTGGGCGGTAAGGTTCGACGCCATGGAATTGACGTTCTCGGTCAGGTCCTTCCAGACGCCGGTCACCTCGCGCACCTGCGCCTGGCCGCCGAGCTTGCCTTCCGTTCCCACTTCGCGCGCCACGCGCGTCACCTCGGAAGTGAACACGCTGAGCTGCTTGATCATGGTGTTGACGATATTGGCGGAGCGCAGGAACTCGCCTTCGAGCGGACGGCCATCGACGTCAAGGCGCACGGTCTGCAGGAGATCGCCTTTTGCAACGGCGGAAATGGCGCGGGTCACTTCCGTGGTCGGCCACAACAGGTCGTCGATCAGCGTATTGACCGACGTCTCCATCTCGCCCCAGGCACCGTGGGTGAGGCCGAATTTCACCCGCTGGCGGGTCTTGCCTTCACGGCCAACCACATGACCCACGTGCTCGAGCTGCTGGGCCATGCGCTCGTTGGCGGCCACGATCTCGTTGAAGGTATCCGCAATCTTTCCGAGCAGCCCCACCTGGCTGCCTGCCATGCGAACTGAAAAGTCGCCGACGCGCATCGCCTGGAGCGCGTTGAGAAGATCATGCAGCTCGGACGACGAGCCGCCATTAAGGCGACCTTCCACCATCTCGGGAGCTGTGGCTGGAGGCGCCCCATTGGTCGCGAGTTCGCCAGCAGTCTGGTTATCGGGCTGCATCAGATCCTCCAAGGCGAATCGGCGCAAGGTGCCATGAGATTGCTTTCCATGTCACGACTGGAGCGCGATGTGGCTGTGGGCTTTGTTGTGTAGGGTAAGAAACTTGCTGACGCGAGCACGCCAAATGAAAACTTGTACTGTTTGGCAAGCAGAAGCAGACGGCAGGGCAGGATGGACAGCGCCGGCGGCGGCACGGACTGTTTCATCCCCGCATGGCGGCGCCGGAACTTGACCGCAATGACATGAAGAGCCCCCTCTGGGCCTGCTCCGGCCATAAACCACCCCTCCTGCAACGAGCGTGCAGCACCACCTGACGCCTCTAACGCAGATCGGGTTTTTTTGTTCCGCGCTGGCGAATATTTTTCCTGTGCCCGGCTCGCGCCGGCAGGAGGTCTGACATTCAGCGGATTAAGTAGTTGAAAAAAAACGATAATTTAGCCGCGCGACGAGTCGGATGCTGCCCTTGTCACGCCTGCCGCAGCGCGGCGCGAAAACGATCGCGCAAGAGCGACCCATCGAAATTGCGCTTGAAGGGCGCAGGGTCGGTCGGCTTTACCCTCAGCACGACGAAACAGGTTCCGTTGGCCTCGCGCAGAAGGCGCGCACCACCTGCAAGATCTGCTTTGCTGGCGACCGTGCAGGCGTGTTTGATGCCGCACCCGATTGCGACCTTTTCGAGATCAACGCCCAGGCTGGTGTGACTCTTCTGCCAGCCGGTTTCCCCGTAATGGCCGTTATCGACGCAAAGGATAGCGAGATTGGCAGGATCAACCACCGCGATGGTGGCGAGCGCACCCACATTCATCAGAAGCTCGCCGTCGCCGGTGACCACGAGCACGCGCTTGTCCGGCCGCGCAAGCGCGAGACCCAGCCCCATCATGGCGGCAGCGCCCATGGCGCCTCCGAGCGAGTACACATGCGCCCCGTCGCCGGCAACGGCGCCTACATCGCAGGCGGTCCCACCAAGTCCGCTGATGAACAGGAAATCTTCATGCCGGCCGATCAGCGCCGGAACGGCTTCGCTTCGCTCAAGTACGAAAGGAGAGGCCGTGACAGCTGAGACAGGGTTCGGCTTGGGCATTTCGCTCGCCTCAAAACGGCTTGGCGCCGATCAGCCGTTGTGACAGTAACACCGCGACCGCCTGACCGCCTTTGAATGCCATGGTGAGGGCCGCAGTCGTTGCCGGCACGACCTCCTCGGGACATTCGATACGCAGGCAGATCACGCCCATGGCCTCCAGCGCCGGTTGCGTCGCTTGTCCCATGGCAAACTGCCACGGGTTGCCCTCGCCGAAATCGCCACGCATGCTCACGAGCGTGAGGAAGGGAAAGCGCCCGCCCCTGATCAGGGAGAGCATATTGATGCAGTTGCCCACCCCACTCGACTGCATGAGCAGAACGGCGCGCGCCCCGCCAAGATCGGCACCTGCAATCAGCGCCACGCCTTCTTCTTCCGTCGTCAGTGCGATTGAATGCACATCGGAATCGCCAAGCGAGCGGTCGATCAGGATGCTGTGGCCGGCATCCGGCACGTAGCCGAACTGAGTGACGCCGTGTTCGCGCAGCAGATCGTAGAGCGCGTGCTGCCAGGGCGTTTGCGCCTGCCTTGTCACAGCCGATCCCATCGCATCACTCCGCCTTGATTCCGGCCGAGCGGATGATGGCCGACCACTTGCTCTCCTCGCGCTCGATCACGGCGGCGTGCTCCTCCGGCGTGGTCGGCATCGGCTCGGCGCCTTCCTGGAGCAGGCGATGTCTGACCTCCTTGGTCGCAAGTGCTGCGCGCAGCTCCTTGTTGAGACGCTCGACGATCGGGCGTGGCGTTCCGGCCGGCGCAAGGAGCCCATAGCTGAGGACCGCATCAAATCCCGGCAGTCCCGATTCGGCTATGGTCGGAAGATCCGGCAGGGCCGCCGAGCGGCGCAAGGATGTGGCGGCGAGCGCGATGATCAGCTTCGATTCGATGGCGGCGCGTGAGACCGGAATCGGATTGAAGGCGACCTTCACATGACCGCCGGCAAGATCGGTGATCAATGGATTGGAGCCCTTGTACGGAATTTGCTGCACATTGACATTCGCCTGCTGGGCAAACAAGACCGAGGCAAGATGATTGACCGTCCCGACGCCGGGCACTCCGATCTGGAACGGCTGATCGGCGGCTTTCATCAACGCAATCAGATCGGCCACGGTGCCAGTCTTCACGCTCGGATGGATCAGGAGCAGCGACGGCGCCGACGCAATCAGGCCGATGGGCGCGAAATCCTTGCGCGGATCATAGCCGACATCGCGATGCATGCTCGGCCCCGTCGCCAGTGTCGACGTGTAGCCAAGAAGGAGCGTATAGCCGTCGGGCGCGCTTTTGGCGGCCTGACGGGTGCCGACCGTGCCGCTTCCTCCGGCGGCGCGATTTTCCACCACCACCTGCTGGCCGAGCGAGGCGCTGAGCTTGTCGGCGACTGCGCGCGCCATGATGTCATTGGTTCCACCGGGCGGCAGCGGAATAACGAGCGTGATCGGCCGGCTTGGATAGGCCTGCGCCCAGGCGAGCGGAGACGTGTTGAGTGCAACTACGGCCACCACCGCGGCAGTTGCTGCAACCAACTTGGTTGTGCTGCGCACGCGCCCAGGTCCTCTTATTCCGGCCTGATGCCGGCGGCCTTAACCAGATCAGACCACAATGTGAGCTCGTGATCGATAAGGACCGTATAGTTCCGTGGCGTACCCGGTTCCGGGTCTGCGCCCGCCAATGCGAGACGTTGACGAACCTCGTCGCTCGACAGCGCGTCGTTGAGCGCCCGGTTCAAGCTTTCGATCACACTGCGCCGGGTGCCGGCCGCAGCCACGAGCCCCCACCGCAGCGGTACGTCGAAGCCATCGAGACCAGTTTCTGCAAAGGTCGGAACCGAAGGCAGAAGCGCAGAACGCTTCGCGGCGGCAACCGCCAGTCCGTCAATAGCGCCTGCGGCAATCTGGGCATGAACATTGGGAACCGCGCTGATCAGGACGCGAATGTGCCCGCCCAGCAAATCAGTGAGAGCGGGGCCGGCACCTTTGTATGGGACGTGCTGAACTTGCATGCCGGTTCGATGAGCGAGAAGCTCGACCGTGAGATGACCGAGCGTGCCGGTGCCAGGGGAGCCGTAAAGAATAGGGCCCTCCTTGCCGCGCGCGATAAGCTCCGGAAGCGAGCGAGCTTGAAAGCTCGGATGCACCACGATCACATTTGGTGTCGCGGCGATCACTCCGATCGGCTCGAAATCGCTGCGCGGATCGTAGCCAAGATTCTCGATGAGGCTCGGCGCGGTGCCCATCGTTGCGCTGGTCCCGATCAGCACGGTGTAGCCGTCGGGCTCACTCCTGGCGACTGCGCGCGTCGCCACCGCACCACCGGCGCCGGGGCGATTGTCAATGATGATTTGCTGACCGAGCGTTTCGCTCATTTTGTCGGCGATGCTGCGCGCCGCCGTGCCGGCGCTGCCGCCGGGCGCGTACGGAACGATCAGCGTGATCGGCCGGCTCGGATAATCTTGTGCCACCGCCGGCGTCAAAACCAGCGCCGCGAAAACAATGGACAAAGCGGCGAGTAGCATCATCATCGTGTGCTGCAATGGACGCCCTACCCTCCTTGCGGGCAAGATCATATCATGCAAGTGAGATGGCTCGCATGAGCTGGCCCGATCGATTTCTCCAGATGCTCAAGGAAAACGACTAACGGCATCTATCAGATCACGGGGAAACAGGCCGCAGCGACTGCCACTACGGCCGACATTGTCGCCATTGCCCGCGGCGCCTGGATTGCCCGCAGCCATTGGATCCGCGACGAGCATCATTTTGAGGAGCTCCTCGCTCGCCGGTTCGACGACGGCGGGCCGGTGCTGCTCGCGGCCAGGATCGATGACGCACCGGGCGTCGGCCAGACCGTGCGCGATCCGCCGCTCATCCGTCATCGCTTCATGGAAGGGCTCGGGACCGGGCGCGCCAGCGCCCTCGATGGTTAGAGCAAGTTTCGATGACGTTTGATCATGACGGAGCGGTGCGGCGCGCGATAACTCTCCCCTGCGGGGAGAGGTGCCGCTGCTGGCTCGATCTCAGCGAAACAGACTCTAATTCCCGGATCACAGCCCCTCGTCCACGAACGGCTTGGCGATGTCCAGTGCGCCGTGCACGCCGAGGTCATTGTGCCCGGCGCCGGGAAAGCGCACGAACCGCTTGGGCGCGCTGATCAGCCCGTAGAGCCGCTCGCCGAGCGCAATCGGCACCACATTGTCGCGCTCCCCGTGCAGCATCAGGACTGGGGCCGTCACTTTGCCGATGCGAAGATCGGAACGGAACGGATCCTTGATCAACCAGCGCACCGGCAGATACCAATAAATGCTGCTCGCAACGTCCGTGATGGATGTGAACGGGGATTCGAGCACCATGCGCGCGACGGGTTTTTCCGCAGCAAGGGCAACGGCGACGCCGCTGCCGAGCGACTCGCCCCACGCCACGATGCGGTCG
Source organism: uncultured Xanthobacteraceae bacterium (assembly GCA_955652925.1). Lineage (GTDB taxonomy): Bacteria > Pseudomonadota > Alphaproteobacteria > Rhizobiales > Xanthobacteraceae > VAZQ01. Next base: position 5,567 of record CATPCO010000821.1, read on the forward strand.
GCGGGATAGCGTGCTGCGGCAAAAGCATAGGTCGCGCGCGCGTCCTCGATGAGTCCGGTCTCGCTCGGGCGACCGCTCGATCCGCCATAGCCGCGATAACTCAGCGCAACGAGCCCATCGCCGTTCGCTGTGAGTGAATGCAGGCGCTCGCCGCGCCAGGCGAGCGCACCGCCGTTGCCGTGAAAATAGAGGATGACAGGTTTTTCTCCGCGCGGCGGAATGTGCCACACGATCACGCGTTCCCCGTCGGCGGTATCGAGGAGAACCTCCTCGGCCTGCGGCAGCCCTGCAACGGCGGGTGGCGTGCGCGCGCGGTCGGGGAAATACTGCAGCGAGCGCTGGCCCAGATACACCAGCGCCACCAGCCCGCCGTAGCCGACGGGCACAATGATCAGGAGCCATTTCAGCATGGATCGCACGCACGTTGGGTCGAGTTCTTCACGCGACCCAACGCTCCACCGATAGTGTTGGGTCTCGCAAGAGCGCTCAACCCAAGCTACGGTCTTACCAAAGCATTAGCGGTCACGCATGCGGTCCATGAGCGGCTTGTTCTGGCCGCCATCAATCTCGATCATGGTGCCGTTGACGAAGAAGGCGAGATCGGAGGCCAGGAACGTCACGAGATTGGCGACCTCTTCCGACTCGGCGATGCGCCCCAACGGAATGCTCGCAGGCGCGAGCTTGTCCGCCTGCTCGAAGCTCAAATTCATGTCGCGGGCCATGGCATGCACAAGCCCGGTCCACCGTTCGGTCCGCACCGGTCCCGGATTGACGCAAACGAAGCTGATATTGTCCTTGCCGTATTGGCTCGCGAGCGAGTTGGTCAGGTTCTGCCCCGCCGCGTTCGCAGCGCCCGGCGCAATCTCCCAGTATGAGAACTTGATGCCATCATTGCCGATGACATTCACGACCCGGCCCTTTTTCTGTTTCTGCATGATGGGCAATACGTGCTTCATGCATCGCACATAGCCCATGAACTTGAGCTGAAGTGCGCTTGCCCACTCCTCTTCCGTCAGATGCTCGATGACGCCGCCGGGCGCCGATCCCGCATTGTTGACGAGGATGTCGATGCGCCCGAGCGCAGCATGGGCTTGCTTGACGAAATTTTCCGCGTCCGCCGGCTTGGTGAGGTCGGCCGCTAAGGGAATGATCTTGCGCCCGGTTGCCTTGGAGATCTCGGCCGCGGCGGCCTCCAGCGGCTCTTTGCGCCGCGCGCAGATCGCCACGTCAACGCCTTCCTGGGCGAGCGTGCGGGTGACCGCCTTGCCAATTCCTGCGCTCGCCCCGGTAACAACTGCTTTCTTTCCCTGCAACCCCAAATCCATGGCGTACCCCTTTATTACGCAGCCTTGAGCCGCGGCATCAGTGCGCGGGCATTGTAGTCCAGGATCTTTGCGGTCTCCACGTCGGAGAACCCGGCTCTTCGCACCGTGCCGACGGGATCGAGATCGGCCGGCGGAAAGGAATAATCGCTGCCGAGCAGCATGTTCTCGACGCTCACTGCCTGCGCCAGCCAGCGCAAATGCATCGGGCTGTGCAGGATCGTGTCGTAATGGAAACGCCGGACGTAGGCAGAAGGATCGGCCGCGGCGACGTCGCCCTGCGCGGCGCGATCCATGCGCGCGTGCAGGCAATCGAACCGCCCGGTGAGATACGGAAAGGTGCCGCCGCCATGCGCGAGAATGATCTGCAGGCCGGGAAAGCGGTCGAGCACGCCCGCGAAGATCAGCGAACCGACACACAGGGTGGTGTCGAAGGTGTATTGCGCGATCTGCACCAGCGCAAATTTCTGCGTCCTTGGCGTGGGTGCCGCTTGCACCGGATGAATGAAGACAGGAGCCTCGAGCTCGACGGCCGCGTGCCAGAACTCGTCGAGATCGACTTCCCCGAGATTGACTCCTTCGATATTCGCGGCGACCACGAGGCCGGCGGCTCCCAATTGTTTCATTGCAAACTCGGCCTCTCGCGCTGCCGCCGCCGCGTGCGGCAAGGGCACCGAGGCAAACAGGGCGAAGCGTTCCGGATGCTGTAGGCAAAGCTGCGAGAGCGATTCATTGAGCAGCCGATGCCAGCGCGTCGCGGCTGCGCCGGGCAACCCGTAGGCGAAGATGTCCGGCCAGACGGAGAGCACCTGCGAGGTGACACCCTGCCCGGCCATGCCATCGAGCCGCTGCTCTACCGGCTCTATCAGCTTCTGAAAAAACGGTCTGATCTTTAGTCCATAGTCGAAATGAATGGCGCATTGCGGCGGGGTCTTGACGAGTGAGAGCCCGAAATCCCCGGCGCGCTCTTCCAGGGTCGCGATAATGCGGTTGGGGACATAGTGGGCATGGACATCGATCGGCATGAATGGGCACTCGCTAGCCTCGGCGCATCATTGACCCGCGACGTCAAAGACCTGAATGGATGAGCTTGAGCGGAAGTTTGTAGCCCGGATTGAGCGCAAGCGAAATCCGGGAGCGGTCTCCCCGCGTTTCGCTTCGCTCAACGCGGGCTACCAGTGCTCAAGTCGCGGCGCGCTTACTCGAACTGGACCCCAAGCTTTGTGTCGTCAAGCCAGACAATCTTGCATGACCGGCGCTGCCCGTCTGCCAGTGCAAGCTCGAACTTCGATGGAATGCCGTACGTGGTTTGCACCTGGAGGCACGCTCCCGTCTCCGACAGGTTCCGGATTGTGCACGGAACGCCCCAGCTTCCGAGAAAAATCTTCCCGGATTTCAGCATCCGCAAACGTTGGGCAGCCCGGCGTTGTTCCATACACTCGCTCGCTCGCGAGGAGACGCTGGAGGATAGCAGAGGGCAATTTCCAAAAAATTAACGTTCCCGTTCAAGCCGGCGCCATCCGTCGCACAGGCGCAAGCGTTAGCATCGCCCTACGCATTCCTGCTATTCGTGCAAAATGTCCGATTCGGCGCGCAGAGAATTTGACTTCGCCATAGTGGGAGGCGGTCTCGTCGGGATGGCGATCGCCTGGGGTCTCGCCGGCCGCCGCCGCAAGGTCGTGGTGCTCGATGGCGGCGATCTCGATTTTCGCGCCTCGCGTGGAAACTTTGCCCTGGTATGGGTGCAGAGCAAAGGCGCCGGCATGCCCGAATATGGCTGCTGGACCATGCAGTCCTCGCGGCTGTGGCCGCAGCTTGCAAGCTCGCTCAACGAGCAGACCGGGCTTGACGTCTGCTTGCGCAAGCCCGGGGGGCTCCATCTCTTGCTCTCGGATCGCGAACTGGAAAATCGCGCCAACGCACTCAAGCGCGTGCACAACCAGCCCGGCATGGAAGCGCTTGAGTATGAAATGCTCGATCATGGTCAGGTCGAGAAGATGCTGCCGCAGATCGGGCCGGAAGTCGCCGGTGCAAGCTTCTGCTCGCAAGACGGCCACGTGAACGCGCTGCGATTGCTGCGCGCGCTGCATGTCGCGTTTGCGCGCCTCGGCGGCGAGTATCGTTCAAATCATCTCGTGCACCGGATTGAGCCGCGCGGAGGCGAATTTTCGCTCTCCAGTTCAAACGGCGTATTCACCGCGCAAAGACTTGTGCTTGCTGCGGGTCTCGGCAACTCCCGCCTCGCGCCCATGGTTGGCCTCAACGCGCCCGTTCGCCCGCAACGCGGCCAGATCATTGTCACGGAGAAGGTCGCGCCTTTCATGAACTATGTGGTGCATACCATCAGGCAGACCGACGAAGGCGGCGTCATGATCAGCGATTCGGTCGAGGAAGCGGACTATGACACTTCCATCGGCACCGAGGTTCTCTCGATTATGGCCGCGCGCGCGGTGCGGATGTTTCCCCTGCTTGCGGGGCTTAACGTCGTGCGCTGCTGGGCGGCGCTGCGGGTCATGCCGCAGGACGGGTTTCCGATTTACGATCAGTCACAGAGCTGTCCGGGCGCGTTCATTGCGACCTGTCACAGCGGGGTCACGCTCGCCGCCAATCACGCGTTGGTGCTCCCGGCACTGATCGATTCAGGCACGACCCCGTTGCAGGATTTGCAAGCGTTCAGCACAAAGAGATTCGATGTTCCGGCGGCTCACTGACGCGAGCCGCCCGGCTCTGACCATCCTTATTGATGGTGTTGCCTGCAAAGCGCAGGAAGGCGACAGCGTGGCCGCCGCCATGCTCAGCGCCGGCCGACTGATGACGCGCGCGTCGCCCCTCTCCGGCGCGCCGCGCGCTCCGTATTGCCTCATGGGTGTCTGCTTCGAATGTCTCGTCACAATTGACGGAGTCGGCAATCGCCAGGCGTGCATGACTGTGGTGCGGTCCGGCATGCGCATCGAGACCCGGCGTGACAAACGGAATTACGGTGCATGAGCCCCGATCTGCGCGAGTCCTGCGATGTCGCGATTGTGGGCGCGGGGCCGGCGGGACTGGCCGCGGCAGATTTATGCGCGCGCGCTGGACTTGAGACTCTTCTGCTGGACGAGCAGGCTGATCCCGGCGGCCAAATCTATCGCGCCGTCACTGCCTCGCCGCTGGCGCCTGGCACCATCCTCGGCGACGATTACTGGCGGGGCGCCGAGCTCGTGCGCCAAGCGCTTGCAAGTGGCGCGCATTATGTGCCCGGCGCAACCGTTTGGGCGCTGCAGCGGCCGGGCGAGATTGCGGTCTCCATTAATGGCCGTTCGCGCCTTGTGCAGGCAAAGCACATCATTCTTGCAACCGGCGCCATGGAGAGACCATTCCCGATTTCAGGCTGGACTCTGCCGGGCGTGATGACCGCCGGTGCTGCGCAAATCCTGCTCAAATCATCCGAGCTGGTCCCGCAAGGGCGAACGGTGCTGGCGGGCTGTGGACCCCTGCTCTGGCTCGTCGCCTGGCAGTATCTCAATGCCGGCGTGCGGCTCGATGCCGTGCTCGATACCACATCGCGCGCCGGTTGGCGCAAAGCGCTCGCACACGCGGCCGGATTTGCAACGTCCCCCTATCCCGCAAAAGGCGCGCGCCTGATGCTTGCGGTCCATCGCAAGCTGCGCGTGATCCATGGCATTGTCTCGCTTGCCGCAGAGGGGAACGGAAAGATCGAGGCTGTGATCTATCGCACCGCCCGTGGGCGGCAGGAGCGGCTGCCCGCGGACATGTTGCTGCTGCATCAGGGCGTGGTGCCCAATGTCAATCTCGCGATGTCGGCGGGCGTGGCGCACCGCTGGAGCGACACACAGCTCTCTTTCGTACCGGTCGTCGACGAATATGGCTCGACAAACATTCCGGGCGTTGTCATTGCCGGTGACGGGGCCGGTATTGCAGGGGCGCAAGCGGCGCATGCGCACGGCCGTCTTGCGGCCATTGCAGCGGTTCGATCTCTGCGGCCGGATTTGCCGCTCGTCGCGCAGGAGAGCGCAGCACTCACGTCACGGCGCAGATTCGCGCGTGGCCGCGCATTTCTCGATGTGCTGTTCCGGCCAGCGGCGCAGTTTCGGCAACCGGTGGGAGAGACCCTGGTCTGCCGCTGCGAGGACGTCACTGCAAAGCAAATCGCCGATGCGATCGCACTCGGCTGTCCCGGTCCCAATCAGATGAAAGCGTTTCTGCGCTGCGGCATGGGACCGTGCCAGGGAAGGCTTTGCGGATTGACGGTGACCGAATTGTTGGCGCAGGCGCGCGGCGTGAGCCCCGCGGAGATCGGCTATTATCGCCTGCGTCCGCCGGTGAAGCCGGTCACGTTGGGCGAGCTTGCCGGCCTCCCGACCAATGAGGCGGCGGTGAAAGCGGTTGTCCGTGAATGCCCCCCCCGCCACGATTACGCGTTCGCACTCATCTTCATCCTGCCCGCCTCTTGCACTTCTGCTTCGATACCCGTGAGCAGCAGTTCGATCCAACGTCGTGAAATATGCCGCCCAATTACAACAATGCGGCTGCGGCGATCCTCCGAGGGCCAGCGCGGCAACCATTCCAGGGGATGAAAGACGTGCTGCACCCCATGAATGACGGCGGGCCGGCCGGGACTCTCCGCGACATGCACGATCCCCTTGAGCCGCAACATATCGGCCCCGCAATGCTCGGCAAGCGCTTCGAGGAACAGGCTTAGCGTTACGGCGTGGATCGGCTGATTGCGCACAATCGCGCAGGTCTGGATCTCGCAATCATGCCCGTGGTGCAAATCTGACCGATCGGGGAGAAGCTCACGCGCCCACTTTGCGTTCGTATTGGACGAATCGATTGCGAAGACACCCGGATCGACGCAGCCGTGATCGGCAGTGTGCAGCGGTGCCACGCGATTAAGTCCTAGCAGGCGTGCACGCAGTGGGGCCGAGCCGGACTCCGCGAGATCTGATTTCGTCAGGATGAGACGATCAGCGAGCGCGACCTGTTTCACCGAGATCGCTTCGCGTTCGAGCGTGTCGCCACCGTTGCGGGCATCGACCGTCGTTATGAGACCATTCAACACAAGCCGGCCGGCAAGATTCGCGTCAATCATCAGCGTCTGCAGAATCGGGGCCGGATCGGCAAGCCCGCTGGTTTCGATCACCACGCGCGTAAAGGGAGGAACCGTGCCCTCCTCACGCCGCCGCAGCATGTCCTCGAGGGTCTCCACGAGGTCGCTGCGCAGCTTGCAGCAAAGACATCCCGTCGTGAGCGCAATGAAATGATCCGTGCTCGCTTCGACGAGCTCGTGATCGAGGCCGATCTCGCCGAATTCATTGATGATGACGGCGGTGCGCGAGAATTGCGGCGCAGCCAGCAAGCGCCGCAGCAATGTGGTCTTCCCGCTGCCGAGAAAACCGGTGAGTACCAGCACCCCGATCACGCAGGCACCCGCGGAAATGCGATGCGCAGGCGGTTTGCCGCATAGTTCGGGTCAAGCGCGGTGCGGACCACACGCAGCACGGCAATGAGCGAGATTGCGCCCCGCGTGCGATCATTGATGGTCACCATCCAGCGAAACGGCAGATCGGGCGCCGCCGCTTGCACGCGAATGTCGGTTCCGTTGCACGCGAGGAGGACCGGCCCGTCGCTCGGGTTACGCACGGTCCCGTCGAGCCGCCAGGCGATCAGGCTTTGCGCCAGCAGCTCGCCAAGTATCTCTTTGCTGGTGTCGCTCAAACCCCGGGCCCGTTGCGAATTGCCGCCGGTATCTTGCGTTTGAGATAACGCCCGTCGCCCGGATTTGCGTGATAACGGCCGTCCTCGACCATGATCTTGCCGCGCAGAATGGTGGTTACCGGCCAGGCAAAAATGTCGTGGCCCTCCCAGGGCGTGTAGTCGGTCTCATGCAGGTCGGCGGCGCGCACTTTGCCGCGCCTCGTGGGGTCGAGGATCGTGATGTCGGCGTCGCTGCCGGCCGCGATTGCTCCCTTGCGGGGATAGAGCCCCATGATTCTCGCGGCGTTCGTCGAGACCAGATCAACGTATTGGGACAAGGAGTAGCCGCGGCGGGCGACCATTTCGGTATACATCACGCCAAGGCGCGGCTCGACCCCGGAATTGCCGCCGGTGACATCGTCGATGCGACTGCCGAGCGTCTTGTCGCGAAGCGTACAGCAGAGCTCGTCGGTGGCGATACATGCAATCGAACCGTTCGCGGTGCCGTCCCACAACGCGTTCTGGTCCTCGCGCGACTTGAGCGATGGATAGGTGTGATAGATCTGGCCGTTCGGGCGCCTGTAATCATCGCACGAGTAGATGAGATATTGGTGCAGCGTCTCGCCGTAGACCGGCAATCTCTTGCGGCGCGCCTCGCTGATGGCAGTGACCCCCGTCCCGGCGGACACGTGCATCATGTAGACCGCCGTCCCCGGCACGCTCTCGGCAAGCCGCAGAACGCGCCGGAAGCTCAAGTCCTCAGAAAGCTGATTATGCACTTCGGCGAGGTGCTCGAATTCGACGCGGCCCTCGCGGATGAGCTTGGCATACATGTGCATGACGATGTCGTTATCCTCGGCATGGATGACGCCGAGGCCGCCTTCCCTGGCGAGGACCTGGAAAGCCTCCCAGATATCGCCGAAATCGATCATGCGGCCGCTCCGCGACGGCACAATGTTCGTGGTGAAAATCTTGAGCGTCGGATAGCCGGCCTGGATTGCTTCCGCGAGCTGGCCCGAGAATTGGGGCGGCGGCTCCGAGTGCAGCATGAGGTGATAAGCCCAATCGCACGGAGACTTGCCCGCAAAGTCCTGGTCACGCAGCTCGATCGCTTCGCGCGCAGAGGCGCCATCCCGCCAATAGGCAAAATCAATGTAGGTCGTTGTTCCTCCGAACAGCGCCGCCCGCCCCACCTGCTCGGGTCCCGCTGTAACGAGCGGTGTTCCGTCGGGCTTGATCCAAACGTGATGCAGATGGACGTGCGGATCGATTCCGCCCGGCATGACGATGTGCCCCGGTGCTTCAATGATGCGTTTGGCAGATGGAAGCGTGTCGGGAGCGGCAACCGCGGCGATGGTTTCCCCGGCGATAGCCACGTCTGCGTTGATGACGCCCTGTGGCGTCACCACTTCGCCGCCGCGAATGATCAGATCGAGCATCACGCCTCCCGAGCGTTTTCTTCCCACAGCTCTTGATCGACACAGTCCTCGTATCTCGGCATCGCAGAGATGTATCCGCCGGAGAGCAGGCTTTGGGCAAGTCGCTCGAATCCGCTGCGCGAGACCTCAGGAGTTCGCGACCAGATTCCGCCGGCGCGGTAGTGCCGAAACGAGCTCACCAAAATGCCGCGGGAAATGGTCGGGTAGAAAGGGGCGGTCACCTCCGCCAGTTCCTCGGCGCTGCATTGGGCGAGCCAGGCCTGCATGCGCGTAACGGCGCGCGTCATCGCCATGAATGCGATGCGATGGCGCTCAATACCATGCCGGGTCGCAAGAAAGGTCGTGTAGCTCGTTGGTCCTCGCCCGCTCGCCGCGTAGAGAATGTCGCCTGCAGCCGTTTGCAAGGCGATCGACGCATACGGCTCAAACATCTGCGCGACATCCAGATTGCCGGCGCGAAGAGCCTCCAGGTTGTTCTCCATCGTTCGATCTCCAACACGGTCGAGCCGATCGGGATCGACCCCCAGGTCACGGAGATCCTGCTGCAGACAAAGCCAGGGAGTGGGGACTTCGGACACGCTGGCGAATCTGAGCCGGGTAAGATCGGTCAAATGGAATTGTGAGGGATTGCCTCTGCCGACCAGAAAGAAGGGATCGCGTCCCACGACTTCGCAAAAGCAGAGGAGAGGTGAAGCTCGATCCTGGTCACGCGCCTTCATCACCCGCATGGGTCCGCCCCACATGGCGTCGATCGTGCCATCGAGGAGTGCGGAGGCAGCCGCACCGGGAGCGGGCGAATCGATGAGCTCGATTTCGAGGCCCTCACGCGCATAGAAGCCGAGCGCATGGATGGCGTAAAATGGCGCATAGAAGACCGCGCGAAAGTTTTCAGCGAGCTTGATCCGCATGCAGAACAGTCGTAGGGGAATTTAGTGACAAGCAACAGGAAGCGCGTTCTTGTGCCCAACACCTTGGGCGAGGGTGGCTGGAAAGTCCTCAATGCGCGCGATGATCTCGACCTTATCCGGTTTTCCAATCCGATTGCGACCCCCGATTTTCATGCGCTCCTGCTAACCGCACCGGACACCGACGCCGTAATCCTTGGGCTCACGCGCTTCGGCGAGACCGAATGCAGCCTCGTTCCCGGGTTGCAGGTCGTAGCACGCATCGGGGTGGGCTATGATGCGATCGACGTGCCGGCTCTCACCTGGGCGCGCATCCCGCTCATGCTGGTCGGCACCGCGAATTCCTCCGCGGTGGCCGAGCACGCGCTCCTCCTGATGCTTGCTCTTGCCAAGCGCGCCGGCGAGCTTCACGGCCTCGTTCGCTCGGGGCGCTGGGCGGAACGGCTGAGCGTGGTGCCGGTCGACCTGTTTGACAAGAGCGTGCTGGTCATCGGGTTTGGCCGCGTCGGCAGCCGGGTCGCCAAGCGCTGCCTCGCAATGGAAATGAAAGTGCTGGTTTACGATCCGTATCTTTCCGCCGGCACGGTCCGGGCGGCAGGCGCCGAGCCCGTTGCCGATCTCGATACGGCTTTGCCACGGGCCGACTTTGTGACCATCCATTGCCCGAAGACGGCCGAGACCACCGGCATGTTCGACGCACGGCGGTTGGCGCGCATGCAGAGGAGCGCGTTTCTCGTCAACACGGCGCGCGGCGGCATTGTGGATGAGGCGGCGCTCCATCGGGCGCTTACAGCAGGAACCATTGCAGGCGCGGGCATTGATGTCTTCGATCCCGAGCCGCCGGCACCTGATCATCCGCTCTTGCTGCTGCCCAATCTCTTGTCGTCGCCGCATATGGCCGGGGTCACGCGCGAATCCATCGAGCGCATGGCCATGCAGGCCGCTTACAACGTGCTGAGCGTGCTCGACGGCAAGCCGATACGGGAGAACGCGGTCAACCCGCAAGTGTTCGATTGAGCAAGGAGCGCGCCATGCGCAAGAACGAGCTGAAGAAGATCATTTCCAGCGGCGGCAATGTGGTCAATGCGTGGCTTGCAATCGCAAGCCCGTTCTCAGCCGAGCTGATGGCGCACCAGGGCTTTGATTCCGTGACCATCGATCTCCAGCACGGGCCCGTCGATTTCCAGGCCGCTGTCGCGATGCTGGCCGCCATCTCGACCACATCCGCTGTGCCCATGGTACGCGTGCCCTGGAACGAGCCGATCCTGACCGCGAAACTGTTGGACGCAGGCGCCTACGGCGTCATTTGCCCCATGATCAATTCGAAGGCGGAAGCCGAGGCGCTGATCACCGCCTGCCGTTATCCGCCGCGCGGGTCGCGTAGTTTCGGCCCCAACCGTGCCGTTCTCTATGGTGGGGCCGACTACTGGCAGCACGCCAATGAGGAAGTTCTGATCTTCGCCATGGTCGAGACGCAGCAAGGGGTCAAGAACCTGGAGGAGATCGTGTCCGTGGACGGGCTTAACGGTGTTTACGTCGGACCATCGGATCTTTCCCTGAGCATGGGAGTGACCCCCAGCCTCGACCCGCAGGATGGCAATGTGCTCGCCGCCATGCAAACCATCTGCGCGGTCACGCGCAAACACGGAAAAATAGCGGGCGTTCATACCGACAGCGCAAAGACCGCGCTGCGCCGCTTCAGCGAGGGCTACCAGCTCTGCACCATCCTGAGCGATGCGCGGCTGATGGCAAACGCCGCATCCGCCGCGGTCCGCGAGGCGCGCGGGCAGATGGCACAAGCCGGCGCCAAGACTTATTGACAGCTGACGCTGCCCAGCGGCGTGCCCGCATTGCATCGCATCCGCCGCGGGTTCATCATTGTTCCCAGATAATCCCAAGGAACATTTCGATGCACGACATCGTCATTCGCGGCGGGACCATTGTCGATGGGACCGGCAAATCACGCTTTACCGGTGACGTAGGCATTTCCGGAGATCAAATCAGCGAAGTCGGCGGCAAGCTCGGTCCCGGCCGGCGCGAGATGGATGCCGGCGGGCTATTGGTCACCCCGGGCTGGGTTGACGTGCATACCCATTATGACGGGCAGGCAATGTGGGACCCCATGCTTTCGCCTTCGTGCTGGCACGGCGTGACCACGACCATGTTCGGCAATTGTGGTGTCGGCTTTGCTCCCGTGCGCGCGGAGCATCGTGGTGCGCTGATGGACCTGATGGAAGGGGTGGAGGAAATACCGGGTGTCGTGCTCAGCGACGGCCTGACCTGGGAATGGGAGAGCTTTCCCGATTTTCTCGATGCGCTCGAGCGCCGGCCTCATGCCATCGACATTGCCGCCCAGATCGCGCATCTGCCGTTGCGCGTCTATGTCATGGGCGATCGTGCCGTTCGGTTTGAACAGGCAAGGCCGGACGACATTGCGCAGATGCGCCGCCTGACTGTGGAGGCGCTGCGGGCGGGCGCGTTCGGTTTTACCACTTCGCGTACCGATTCGCACAAGACGACAACCGGCGACATGGTGCCCTCGCGCTACGCCGGCAGCGAAGAGCTGGTGGGGATCGGCACCGCGCTCGGCGAGGTGGCCGCGGGCGCTTTCGGCATGAACAGCGATTTCGACGATGAGGAGGCGGAGCTGGCGTGGATGACGAAGCTTGCTAAATCAACCGGCCGGCCGGTCTGGTTCCTGCTCACCGACCGCTATGATGATCCCGAGCGGTGGCGGCGGCTCCTCGGCGCCGTACATGCCGCACGCGCACAGGGGGCGAACCTCACCGCCCAGATTGCCGGCCGGCCGATCGGCGTCATGCTGGGCATCGGCACCGCGCTTAATCCGTTCACGGTGCGGCCAAGCTATCGCGAGATCATGGGCCTGCCTATCCCCGAGCAGCTCAAGCGCCTGCGCGACCCGGCGCTGCGGCGCAAAATCCTCGATGAGAAACCCTTTTGCTCGGATTGAGCGACGGCGGCGCGCACTGTGCATCCATCGTCGACGCGGGCGTGCCAACCTACATGCTGATGCACTGGGGCCGCGATCGCCAGCGCGGGCCGCGTTTGCCGCTCGAGCTCCTGGTCAAGCGCCAGACCAGCGAGACCGCCCAATTCTTCGGCCTGCAAGAC
>CATPCO010000822.1 GCA_955652925.1 uncultured Xanthobacteraceae bacterium
ACCGTCTTGACAGGCAAGCTCGGATTGACCACGAGCATCAGCGTGAAGCTTCCCACACGCGTCACGGCCGTGAAGTCCTTCACCGGATCGTAGCTCACGTTCTTCATCAGGAACGGAACAGCCGAAAGCGGGGAGTTGGTCCCCATCAGCAGCGTGTAGCCGTCCGGCGCCGAGCGCGCGACGTAAAGCGCGGCCAGCGCTCCGCTAGCGCCGGTGCGATCCTCGACGATGACGCTCTCCTTGAGCGCGACACTGAGCGGCTGGGCGATCACGCGGCAAATCGTGTCGCTGGAGCTGCCGGGGCCGAACACATTGATGAGGGTGATCGGCTTGCTTGGATAGTTGGCGGCGCGTAGCGCCGGGCTGAACAATGCCGCCCCGGCGGCCATGAGAATGAGAAACAGCTTATTCATGCGTGGTTCCTCCCCACGTCGTCGCGAGTTACGTGCGTTGGCGCGCCGGTCGCGTGCGGGCGCGCGCCGTGTCGACCTATGCGATCAAGGGTAGCAGATTTGTGCACCGTTGTGTGTCCGTCGAATGGCGGTCAACTTGTAGAAACGCCCTCCCACTTAATCCATCGAGACCCCGCTCGCTTTAATCGGGCCGGCCCATTTTTCGATCTCGGTTTCCACGAATTTTTGGAGATAATCCGGTGAGCGGCGATCATCTGCCGTTAGATCGGCACCGATCTCCTGCATCCGCGCCTTCACAGCCGGAGTGTTGATGGTCGCGAGGGTTGCAGCGTTTAGTTTCTGGACGATCGCAGCGGACGTGCTTTTCGGCAAGAACAAAGCAAACCAGTTCGAGGCGTCGAAATTGATCAACCCTTGCTCATGCGCAGATGCCTGATCCGGGAGGCTCGGCGAGCGATCCCGCGTGAGGATAGCGATCGCCTTGACCGTCTTGCTCTCGATCTGGGCGATGGCGATCGGCGTATCAGGGCATTGATAATCGATCCGCCCAGCAATCAAATCCTGCATCGCCGGTGCAGCACCGCGGTAGGGCACATGCGTGACCGTGATTCCGATCGCCGCATTCAAAAGCACGCAAGCAAGATGGCTCGCGGAACCCGCTCCGCCCGATCCATACTGCATGCTCGATTGATGTGCCTTTGAGTAAGCAATGAATTCCAGCAGATTGTTGGCGGGCAAATCCTTGCGCGCGAGCAGAACCAGCGGCGTCTGAGCAATCAGCATGACTGGCGCGAAATCAATGGCGGCATTATAGAGTGGAGCTTTATAGAATGTCTGATTTGCGGCATGGGTGCCCACATTGCCGAGCACGAACTGATAGCCGTCAGGCGTTGCCCTCGCCACGCGGGCGCTGCCGGTCATACCGCCAGAGCCGCCTACGTTTTCAATAATGACCTGCTGGCCCAAAAGCTCAGAAAGGCGCGGGGCCAGGATACGTCCAACGGTGTCTGCCGGACCGCCAGCAGAGAACGGAATTACCATGGTCATTGGTCGGCTCGGCCAATGCTGTGATAGCGCAGGCTTAATGAATTCGAGGCTGGTGAATACAACAGTCGCGAATTGAAATAGCCGTGCCATTTCATCTCACTGGTTGATGTCCGACTAATCAGCGCACAAGCATCGGCTGGGACGCCTTGGCCCCCTTGAATGCAGGCATCACCTCTTTCGCGAACCGATCAAGTTGCTCCAAGGCAACCTTCTCCGGCACGCCGACCGAAAAGCTTACCGAGATGCGGTCGAGCGCCGGGTATTTCTCTTCGAGTGCCTTGAGGTGCTCGATCAGGTCATCGGCATTGCCACACAGGAAGCCGCCGGACTTGACCGCGTCCTCGATACGCGGCAGCTTCGCGGTCGGCGCACGCTTGGGATCGCGCATGACTTCTACCTGCTCCTCGGTGAGCGCACGCACGAGACGCAGCTCGCCGAACATCTTCATGTTTTCCTCGTAATACTTCGCCGCCTCCCTCATGCCTTGCTCGCGACTGTTGGCCATGTAGAAGTGGAAGCCGAAGCACAGTCGCTCGCCGAGCCCGATCGGCTTTCCGAGCTTGGCATGCGCCGCCTGCCAGGCGAGCACGACCCTATGCATCGCCCCGCCCTCGGCCGAGCCGCCGCCCACCATGCCCTGGATGCCGTGCTTGGCCATGAACTCTAGCGCGCGCGCCGAACCACCCTGGATCGGCTGCCAGCACTCGACTGGCAGATTAAAAGGCCGCGGAACGAGTGTCAGCTCTTTGAGGGTATAGCCGCGATAAGGCACCTCGGGTGGCAGCGTGTAATACTTGCCTTTATGCGAGAAGCGCTCGTTGTTGAACGCATTGAAAATGATATCGACCTGCTCCTCGAAGAGCGTCCGATTGGCTTCCTGGTCACGCAACGGGGAACCGAACGTTTCCACCTCGCGTGTATGGTAGCCGCGACCGACGCCAAAGACGATGCGGCCGCCGGTGAGGATGTCGGCGGTGGCGAAGTCCTCCGCCAGCCGCAGCGGGTGCCACATCGGAGTGATATTGAAGCCGCAACCGATCTTGATGGTCTTCGTTTGGTGCGCGAGGTGCAAGGCCATGAGGATGGTGTTAGGAATGCATTCAGTCCCCTCGGACTGGAAATGATGCTCGGCCATCCAGAAACAGTTGTAGCCAAGGCCATCCATGAGCTTGGCCATGGCCTCGGCCTTGCTCAGCGCAGTCGCGAGGTGCGCGTTCGAGTAACGTCGCTCGTTGATGGGCGTCCCACCATAGCCGACGTTGTCGAGGTCGGTATGACCGGCATAGAGGCTGTCAAACTTGGTGATCACGCGGATTTTCGATCCATCTACCAGCCAGGGCCGGATGCAGCATATCGAATTACGAGGGCTCGGTCAGCGGGTATTGCCCCTAAATTCATCGGCGCTGTCTCAAGCGCGGCGGCGCTGTTAATTGTTTGCGCGGCGACGGCGCAACCCATTGAGCAATTCTACAAGGGCCGCACCATTACAATCCTGGTCGGCACGTCGCCGGGCGGCATCAACGATATATCGGCTCGCCTCGTCGCGCGGCACCTCTCACGCTTCATTTCAGGCGCTCCGAATATCGTTGTTCAGAACAATCCCGGCGGGGGCGGGCTCGTGACTGCCAGCCGTCTTTTCTACAGTTCCGAGAAGGATGGCTCCGTTATCGCGAAGCTCGAGCGCGCGGTGCCGCAGCTTGCCATTCAGGGAAATCCCAACGCGCAATTCGATCCGGCGAGGTTCACATGGCTCGGCAGCCTATCGTCCTATGCGGATGATGCCTATCTCATGCTCATCAACGCGCAGCATCCGGCGAAGACAATCCATGATCTCAAGTCGCCCGGCATGCCGGTCGTGCTCGGCGCTGACAATTCCGCGTCGAGCAACCTGATCTTTGCACTGATTGCGAAAGATGTGCTCGGCCTCAACGTGAGGCTCGTACGCGGTTATTCGGGCGCAGCGCCGCTTTTTCTCGCCATGCAGCGCGGCGAGATCGACGGCCAAATGGTTGGCTTGAGCTCGGTGCGCAGCGGCCAGCGGGATCTTTGGAATAAACGAGCATTTCGACCGCTGCTCGCCTTCGGCCGCGCCGCGCGTCATCGGGAATTTCCGGACGTTCCGACCGGTCGCGAGCTGGCGGACAATCCGGCCGATCTCGCGCTCATCGCGTTTGCAGAGCTCCCCTTCTTCATGGCGCTGCCATTTGCCGCGCCTGCGGACCTGCCGGGGCGATCGCGCCCACGCCCTGCAAACCGCATTCATGGCGATGTGCGCGGATTCGAGCTTCCGCGAAGAAGCGCAGAAGCTTGGCATCGATCTCAGTCCTATTCCGGGTCAGGAGATTTTGCATCTCCTTGCCCAGGCAGCGAGCACGCCGCCGGACGTGATTGCGCGCTACAATGCGATCACGGGGGAGAGGAAATAGAGAGCGATCGTGGCGGTCCGATGCGTTCGAATCGCGGCTCTGCGGATTGGCACGCTGGAGAGCGCGGGCATTGAGGAGCTCATCTGATCTTCTCGAAATCGCCGTGCCGGCCGAGGCCGTCCTTGAAGCGGGCTGCTCCGCTCACTCCGTCCTTAATCAGGGCTTCGCGCCCGTTGTACCATTCCGCAATCAGCCCGGCGCGCACAGAAAGGCCATGACTCGTGATGGCCGAGCGCCGGTCAGCGCGCACACACACTTGCGGAAAGCGCGCGATCTCGCGTGCCAGCTCTTCCGCCTTCGCACGCGCCCCGCCCTTGGGGGTGAGATATTCGCACAACCCGATCTTCAGGCACTCCTGCGCGGGCACTTTGCGCCCCGTGAGAATAATCTCCAATGCGCGGCCCTGTCCGACGATCCGCGGCAACCGCACCGTGCCGCCGTCAATCAACGGCACGCCCCAACGCCGGCAATAGACGCCGAGGTAGGATTCATCTGCCATGACGCGAAAGTCGCACCACAGAGCGAGCTCCATGCCGCCGGCAACGGCAGGCCCCTCGACGGCCGCGATTACCGGCTTATCCAATTCGAGGCGCGAAGGGCCCAGCGGTCCGCGCGGAATCTCGGCGCCATTCCCCCGCGGTCCGGCAACCGGAATGTCGAGCTCGCCAAGCGGATAATCGGAATGAAGCGTGCTGACATAATTGAGGTCCCAACCCGCGCAAAACGCGCCGCCGGCACCGTAGAAAACCGCAACGCAGGCCTCCTCATCCGCATCAAATTCGAGAAAAGCGGCCGTGAGCGCATCGGCGCTTTCCGGGTCCATGGCATTACGGGCTTGCGGGCGGTCGTGAATGACCGTCCATACCGTTGCGTTTTTCTCAATCCGTACCGTCATCGTGAGCCTCTCGTGGTTAAGCCCATTTCGCATGCCGCCGCAGAGTAGCCTGACGCGCTCAGACCCTCTGCATCACCCCGATTCTTGCCCGCGTGAATTCGCCGCAAATTACACGGCCGTGCATCTGCTATCTTGGAGGGGAAAGGAGATGGGACGCAATGACACGCTTTGGCAGCTTGATCGCACTCGTCATAGCAACCGCCTGCTGGTGGTCCGCCGCCGCGGCGCAGGACCAGTATCCCGCGCGGACCGTGAAGATCGTGGTCCCTGCCGCTCCCGGCTCCACGACCGATACCTTGGCGCGCGTCGTGGCCGATCGGCTCAGCCGAAAGTGGGGTAGGCCTGCCATCGTCGAGAACATTCCCGGCGGAGCAATGAATATCGGCGCGGCCAATGTCGCGCGCTCTGCACCGGATGGCTATACGCTCATGATAGCGCCGCCTTCACCGCTGTCTTTCAATCATCTGAT
>CATPCO010000823.1 GCA_955652925.1 uncultured Xanthobacteraceae bacterium
CCGGGTGCCGAGGTTAAGGTCTCAGGGCAGACCTGTCGCACACCTTGCGAGCTCACACTTGAGGTGGCGGAGCTTTCGGTGACTTTTACCCGTAGGGGATATCAGCAACAGACCATCTCAGTGCACTCCGAGGGCGGATTATTATCTGCCCCCCAGTTTAGTCCAAATCCAGTCCATGCAGATCTTAGGCCAGTGGTGGCATCCCAGCGAGGAAGAGCAAAAATCGAGGCCTCGGTTAACAACACCGCACCGACGTCGGCAGATGCGACCGCCTCATCAATTGCGCCAGAAGCGGCAGCGGCCCAGATGTCGCGTTGATCAGACCCGCTGACGTTGTACGACTCAACCGGGAAAGCGCTGCGCGCCCAGATGCGGCGGCCTGACGTTGCTTGTCGCGTTGCCCTGCTGGAAATCAGCCAACTTTGCGAAGTGGCACCGTGCTGCTCCCTTTCGCCGGGTTATACAGCCGCGTCGGTGCTGCAAAGCCGCAGGATGCACCGTCGGTCACCTTTACCTTGTCTTCCCACGGCAATTGGTACCTGCCGCCAGCAAGGTCCTGCATGAACGTGTAAGGGCAATCCTGAGCGCCACCTTTTACGGCGACATAGCCGCGATGCCCAAGCTGGTAGATGTTGTTCTCGACGCCCCAAACCTGCCGCGCTTCGTCGCACAGGCGTGGCCGTACCTCCGCCGTGATGATCTCATCGGGAATGCCGTTGCCGGTGACGAGCGGCACGCCGTCATAGTTGACGATCATACCCTCACCCATCGAATTGAAAGATCCGTCGGACCCGGCGAGACAAACGTTTGCAGTGTACATCAGATTGCAGAATGCGTTGGCCTGGTTGGTCACGTGCCAGGCATGCCGGATCGGCGCGGTATAGCCAGCCGTACGCAACATGATGTTCGCACCTTTGTAGGCACTTTCGCGCGCCATTTCCGGGAACATGCCATCATGACAGATGATCAGCGCGATTTTGCTGCCATTCGGACCATCGCAGACCGGTATGCCGATGTCGCCGGGCTCCCACGGCTCCACTGGGACCCAAGGATGCATCTTGCGATAGTAGAGTTTAAGCGTGCCGCGATCGTCGATAATGATGCCGCAGTTGAAGGGATTGCCGCCGGGGTTGGTTTCCATGATCGAGAAGCACCCCCAGATCCGGTTGTCGACGCAGGCCTGCCTAAGGCGCTCGACCTCAGGGCCATCGAGCGAGCACATGATCTCCGGATTGGTATCCATGCTCAGTCCGTGCAGCGCGTATTCGGGAAACACGATGAGATCCATGGTGGAAAGATTGCGGCGCGCCTTGCCCACCAGTTGACAGATGCGATCGGTCTGCTTGGCCAAATCCTCTTTGGTAACGACCCACGGATTTTGAAGTTGAACCAGGCCAATCACGACGCCATCGGGTGACTTGTTAAGACCGCCTAGTCCGCTCATGGGGCTGCTCCGGTTTGGAATTTTTGCGCACATAGATAGGCAAGTTGCATGCCGTGTCGGCGGCTACAGCATATGGCGGCTAGCAGTTCGCCGTTCGTGATCGGAGTGGCGAAGATCGCGCCTGTATCTTATCAGCCGTGCACAAGATTCTGGCGGCGTGATCCACGAATTGATGCGTGGTTGAGCACTTTACAGGTCTCGGCACCGCCTTCGTCCGCGGTAAGTCTCAACCGTCAGCCGGTTTTCACGGTCGTTTCAGTCAGCAAACCGCACTCTGCCCCTACCTTCCTCCAGATCGGCGATTGGCACAGGTGCTGCAGAGAGCTAGCAGGGCTTCGACGTACGACGGTCCGCATCGACGTTCTCGATCACCCATACAGGAGAGAATCCAATGTGCGCAGGCGACGATCGCAACTGCCCGGAATTCGAGCTCCACCGCCGCAAGCTGCTCGACGAGCTCGACGCCGAACGGCGTAGCTTCCTGAAGAGCGCGTTGGCCGCGACCGGCGGCGCGGCGGCACTGACCGCCGGGAGCGCCTCGCTCGTTGAGCCAGCCGCGGCCCAGACGGTCACGGCGCGGCAGGGCAAGCCGAACCACCATTACGTACCCGCGACCGCCGATACCGTGCATTGGGGCTATTTTAGCAAGCTGCTCAAGCCGGTGGTCGAAATCGACTCCGGCGACTATGTGACCATCGAGACGTTGACGCATCATGCTAACGACGACGCGGAGCGCATGGTCAAGGGCGATCCGGGCGCCGAGAGCGTCTATTTGTGGACCAAGGACAAGAAGGGCGTGAACCGACGCGGGGCCGGCCCGATCGACGGCAAGCTGCTGGGGCGCGGCGCCGGTGAGGGGTTTGGTGTGCACATTTGCACCGGCCCCGTTTATGTGCGCAATGCCGAGCCTGGCGACATCATCGAATTGCGGATCATGGACGTAAAACCGCGGCCATGCGCGAACCTGGCCTATGTCGGAAAAGCGTTTGGCAGTAACGCTGCCGCGTGGTGGGGATTCCATTACAAGGAGCTGATCACCGACCCCAAGCCGCGCGAAGTCATTACCATTTATGAGATAGATGCGACCGGACAGCGCAATTGGGCAAGTGCCGTCTACAATTTTCAATGGACGCCGCAAACGGACCCGTTCGGCGTGGTGCACAAGACGATCGACTATCCGGGCGTACCGGTTGACCACAGCACGATCAAGGAGAACCACGGCATTCTCAAGAATGTTCGCATTCCGATCCGGCCGCATTTCGGTGTTATCGGACTCGCCCCGAAGGAAGCGGACATCGTGGATTCCATCCCGCCCGGCTATTTCGGCGGCAACATCGACAATTGGCGCATCGGCAAGGGAGCGACGATGTACTATCCGGTCGCAGTTCCGGGAGCCCTGTTATCGGCGGGTGACCCGCATGCTTCCCAAGGCGATTCGGAATTATGTGGCACAGCGATTGAGTGCTCGCTGACAGGGACGTTCCAGGTTATCCTCCACAAGAATGCAACACTCGCAGGAACCTCGCTTGCCGGCCTCAACTATCCGCTCCTCGAGACGCAGGATGAATGGCTCATGCATGGGTTCAGCTATGCCAACTATCTGCAGGAGCTCGGAGAGAAAGCCCAGTCCACAATCTACGAGAGATCGTCCGTCGATCTTGCGCTGAAGGACGCGTTCCGCAAGATGCGGTCGTTCCTGATGAATACCAAAGGTCTCACTGAAGACGAGGCGATATCGCTGATGTCAATTGCGGTCGATTTCGGCATTACGCAGGTTGTTGACGGGAACTGGGGGGTTCACGCCATCATCAAAAAGAGCCTTTTCGCTGGCGCAGTCGCATAGTCGAAGATCGTCGCCAGGGAGTGTCAGCTCGCGATTCTGCAACAAGGAAATCATGCGCGGATCCAGAGTCTCACTTCACGGCAGAAAACCCGGTTGGCGTCAGCAGCTGGCTGCTGATGTTTTCGACGAGCTGGCCATCTTTCTCCGTATTGGCGACCACCGCGACCCATTCGGGATCGGCGAGAAAAGCGCCCCAGCGCTTCTCGCGCTCGGCCATGCTGTCCCAGGCGAGCATGTAGATGATCTCGTGATTGCTCTTGCCGATCAGCGTGGTCCAAAACCCGGCCTGGCGGATGCCGTGTTTCTTCCAGATCCGTAGCGTCTCGTTCTCGAATCGCGACAGCAGCGTTGGCAGGCGCCCCGGCACGCAGCGGTAGATTCGCAATTCGTAGATCATTGCCCTTCACCCTAAGCCGTGTGGACTGATACCAATGTCTCGACGGCGATATTCCCGTGCGTCGCTCGCGAATAGGGACACACCTGGTGGGTCGCCTCGACAAGGCGCTGCGCCGCGGCGCGGTCCATTCCCGGGAGGCTCACATAGAGGCGAGCCGCCAGGCTGAACGCGCCCCCTTCGGGAC
>CATPCO010000824.1 GCA_955652925.1 uncultured Xanthobacteraceae bacterium
GCAGAAGACCCCCGAATATGCCGCACTCAATCCCAACATGCGCATGCCCACGTTGAAGGATGGCGGCTACGTGCTCTGGGAGTCGAGCGCAATCGCGCAATATCTTGCCGGCAAGAAGCCGGACAGCGGGCTTTTCCCGAAGGACGAGCGCGCGCGGCTCGACATGACGCGCTGGCAATTCTGGGACGTCGCCCATTGGGACCCCGCCTGCGCCGTGTTCCTGTTCGAGAACATCGTCAAGCCGGTGGTGCTCAAGAGCGGCGAGCCCGATCCGGCCGCGCTGGCCAAGGGCGGGGAAAATTTCGAGCGCGCGGCCAAAGTGCTCGATGCTCAGCTCACCGGCAAAAAATTCATCACCGGTGACACACCCACGATTGCCGATTTCTGCATCGCTGCTCCCCTGAACTACGCCGAAATGGCGCGTTTGCCGCTCGATCCCTGCCGCGAGATCAAGCGCTGGTATGCGAGCATGCGCGCATTGCCGGCCTGGCAGAAGACGCTCGCGCAATGCGCGCTGCCCGCCGCGGCAGCGGCGTGAACGGACCGCCGTAGGGCGGATTAGCGGCCGGAATCGGCGGGAAGCCGATTTCGGCGCGTAATCCGCCTTACCATCTTGCTGCAAGGGCTGCTATCGCAGTCACGCAAACGCAAACTCCGTCGTCGCCCTTGGCCGAAAGTTCTTGTGCCTGATCCATACGAAACCTTCGCCCTTGGAGAGCAGGGCAACATCAATAGGACCGGCAACCGTTTCCTTTTCGCGCGCCGATACGCGCGCCCGTAGCGCGGTCAGGCTGACCAACGCCTCCGCCATTCTCGCCAGATCATGCCGTGGCAGCGCGTCGACTGCGGCCATCAAGGGCTGCCGGTATTGCTGATCGATGTCGCGCTCCAGCAGCTGAGCCAGCTCTGCGAAGATGTGTTGGCGATCCGCTTTCGGGTCGGCGCGCGACACGTAATCGGCGGCCGTATTCATCACTTTTTCGTGCAGCTCGCGGTCAATCCCGCGATAGAACATGTTGATGGTGTCGATCTGCCCGAACGGAGCGACGCACGCCGTCATGTCGTGACCGACATGGATCTCGCCGCGCCTGTTGAAACGCAGTTTGCCGGCCGCCAGCGTGCCGACATGATATTCGTGGCAGGCAGGAAACAACTCCGCCTCGCCGAGCCCGGCGAACACAATTCCGCTCAGATCGGCGGGATGAAACCACAGCTGCGTAAACATCAAGCGCGCCACCGCGCGCAAATCCTGCCTGATCTGCGGCGATATCTGAAGCCGCCCGCATCGCTCATTCTGCGCGAATAATTCGTTTTCCAGTTCGTCGAGGATCTTCCCGTAATCGGCAATGACCTTGTCCCCGTAGCCCGCGCCCAGGTCGTGCATGGGTTGGGACCGTTTCCAGTCATCGATATCGTTCTTCAGCAAAGCCGTCAGCTTGAGAAGCCGATCCTCACCAGGATCGGTCATTTCCAGCGGCCGCACAAATTGACCGTACCAGTACCATCCGACGGTGTCGCGGAATCTCCTCTCCTGCAACGTGGCTGGAGAGAACACATTGTTCGTTTCGATGAACCGGAGAAAATCCAAGGCACATTGCTCGACACGCTCGAATTTCTGTCCGCCCAGCTGCCGGCCGTAGCTCTTGATGACGATTTCCCACGGCACGCCCATGAGATTCGCGTTGCCGTACGTCATCACGCCAATGGGCATTGATGGCGAAAGCGCAAACAGTTTTTCGGCGCCGTGATAGATTTTTTCCCCGGCTCCGATGGTGACGGCGCTGTCGGCGGCCAAGGCGATGCCGTGCTTGTTCATGACGGCCACTTCACAGGTCATCCGCGTCCCTCCCTTGAGCCATCAGGTTCGTAACGTGCGCACGGCGCGACGTCGGCATTGCACACACAATCCAATGTTTTGCGCCGCGCCTTTGCGCACGCTTACGATTTCCCGATCAATGACCCGTCAGCCGCCAGTCCCCGCACGGCGTCCAGGACCTCATCCGGCCGCTCGCTGATCAGCATGTGCCCCGCGCCGCGCAGCACCACAACGCGCGCATTCGGCAGGGCGGCGGCGAGCTGCCTGCCCGCCTTCGTGGGTGTCATCAGGTCGCGTTCACCCAGCACGAGGATCGCCGGCGCGCTCACCTTTGCGGCCGAGACGAGGCCATCGCGGTACTCGTTGCAGGCGCAGAGATCGCGAAAAAGGACGCCAGGCCGCGCCCGCTCAAGCAGCCGCTCTGCGCCGCCCGGCATCCAGAGTCCGGGCGCAAGCGAGCCGCCGAGGCCGGCAGCAAAGCCGTGTCCCCAGATGCACATCATGTCGATGGCCGCGTGATTGCCGGCCTTCGCGGCATTGAGCAGTTCGGGCGAGACCGGCATGGCAGCGGCAGTGCCGATCAAGGCCAACGCGGCGACGTTGTGCGGGTGTCGCGCCGCCGTCTCCAGCGCCACCAGCGAGCCCATGGAGTGACCGATGATGTGGGCAGGACCGGCTTTGGCAGCCTCGATCAACGCCGCTGTCCAGTTCGCAACGGCAGCGATGGTTGCGAGCGGCTCGCCCGCCGAGCGCCCGTGTCCCGGCAGATCGGGGGCGAGAACCGCGCAGCCGTGACTTGCAAACCAGCGCGCCAGCAGCGCCCAGACGCTGTGATCGAGGCCGGCACCATGGACGAAGACAGCAAGCGGCAGCGCGGGATCGAACTTGCGTCCGCCGGTGCCCGCAAATGTTTCGACGCCGGCGACGATCAGGCGCATCACGGCCTCTGCGAGGCGCGCAGCGCCTGCGCGAGATCGTCGATGATATCGCTCGCGCCCTCGATGCCGATCGAGAGCCGCACCAGCTCCTCGCCCAGGCCAGC
Organism: uncultured Xanthobacteraceae bacterium; assembly: GCA_955652925.1. Taxonomy (GTDB): domain Bacteria; phylum Pseudomonadota; class Alphaproteobacteria; order Rhizobiales; family Xanthobacteraceae; genus VAZQ01. The sequence continues at coordinate 2,859 of CATPCO010000824.1, forward strand.
GGCCTTGAGCTGCGCCGCGTCCATCTGCTGATGGGTCGTGCTCGCGGGATGGATGACCAGGGTCTTGGCGTCACCGACATTGGCGAGATGGCTCGCGAGCCGCAGCGACTCGATGAACTTGCGTCCGGCCGCGCGGCCGCCCTTGATGCCGCAGCTGATGATGGCGCCCGCGCCTTTGGGAAGCAGCGTTTTCGCCAGCTCGAAATCCGGATGTGACGGCAGCGACGGGTGCAATACCCACTCAACTGCTTTGTCCTGCGTGAGAAAATCGAGCACCGCCGCGGTATTCTGCACGTGGCGTTGCATGCGCAATGCGAGCGTCTCGATTCCTTGCAGCAAATGAAAGGCGTTGGTGGGAGAAAGACAGGCGCCGAAATCGCGCAGTCCCTCCGCCCGCGCGCGCATGATGAAAGCGGACGGTCCGAATTCCTCCGCAAACACGATGCCATGATAGCCGGCGTACGGCTCGGTCATGGTCGGAAACTTGCCCGCTCGCTCAAAATCGAAGCGTCCGCCGTCGACAATGGCGCCGCCGATTGCAACGCCGTGGCCGCCGATCCACTTGGTGATGGAATGCATCACAATGTCAGCGCCGAGCTCGATCGGGCGGCTCAGATAGGGCGTGGCAAAGGTGTTGTCGATCAGGAGCGGAATGCCCGCCGAATGCGCGATCTCCGCGACCTTGGGGATGTCGAGCACTTCGAGGCCCGGATTGCCGATGGTCTCGGCAATGACGAGCCGCGTTTGCGGCCGGATCGCGGAGCGAAAACCGTCGAGATCGCGCGGCTTGACGAAGGTCGTCGTGATGCCGAAGCGCGGCAAGGTGTGGGTGAGCAGATTGATGGTGCCGCCATAAAGCGAGGTCGATGCGACGATATGCTCGCCCGCGCTCACCAGCGTGGCGATGGCAAGATGCATCGCGGCCATGCCGCTCGCGGTGCAGACGGCGCCGACGCCGCTCTCGAGCGCGGCGATGCGCTCTTCCAGAACGGCCGTGGTCGGATTCGAGATGCGGGTGTAGATGTGCCCGGCGCGCTCGAGATTGAACAGCGCGGCCGCATGATCGGTGTCCGCAAAGACGTATGAGGTTGTCTGGTAGATCGGAACGGCGCGAGCGCCGGCAACGGGATCGGGATGTTGGCCGGCGTGCAGCCCGAGCGTTTCGAAGGCCGGGGGCTTCGGTCCCGTCATGTTTGCCCTTTTACAGGGAGCCAGCCTTGGGCGAACCTGATCCCACTCGTTCAGCCTCAGGCACAGCCTTTGTTTTTTTAGGCTGACCGCGCCGCGGCCCGGTGGCGGCAACAACCGCGCCTTCGCGTTCGAGCGCGGCGATCTCGTCTTCGCCGAAGCCATGCTCGGCCAGTACCGTGCGCGTGTGCTCGCCGTAAATCGGCGCGCCGGTGCGCACGCGTCCCGGTGTTTGCGAGAACTTGACCGGCAGACCCACGGTCTGCACGCGACCGAGCGTCGTGTGCTCCACTTCGACGACCATGTTGCGGGCGCGCGTCTGCGGATCGGCAAGCGCCTGGAGCATGTCATAGACCGGTCCGCACGGAACCCCCCTCTGCTCGAGCACGTAGAGCCAATGCGCAGCCGGCTTGACCCGAAAGCGCGGCGCAAGCTCTGCCTCGAGCTCGTGCAGGTGTGCCATCCGATCGGCGCCGCTGACGAAACGAGGATCGCTTGCAAGCTCGAGCGCATCGAGCGCTTCCAGCGTCCGCAGCCAATTCTTCTGGTTCGCCCCGCCGACGACGATCCAGCCGTCGCTCGCCTCGAACGCCTGGTATGGCGCATTGAGAGGATGCGCGGAGCCCATGGCGCGCGGCGCCACACCGGTTGCGAGCGCAATGGCGGATTGCCAGTAGGTCTGTACCAGGGCGGCTTCGAACAGTGATGTGTCCACGCACTGCCCTTCGCCGGTCTTGAGACGGTGGATATAGGCGGCAAGAATGCCCATGGCGGCAAGAATGCCCGCCGTGATGTCGGAGAGCGGCGCACCGCATTTGACCGGCGGCCCATCGGGACGCTCGCCCGTAAAGCTCATGATCCCGCTCATGGCCTGAGCAACAAGATCGAAGCCGCGCCGATGCTTGTAGGGGCCGGTGCGCC
>CATPCO010000825.1 GCA_955652925.1 uncultured Xanthobacteraceae bacterium
CCGTAACCACGTTCAGACCGCACTCAGATCGTGCCAGGAGCCGACTTCATGCGATGCGGCAATTAGATGGTGCAGACGCGTCACTCGATAACCTCGTCGGCGCGAGCCGACAGCGTCGGCGACACTTCGATTCCGAGCGCCTTGGCGGTCTTGAGGTTGATGACCAACTCGTACTTGGTCGGTGCCTGCACTGGCAGGTCGGCCGGCTTTGCGCCCTTGAGGATGCGATCCACGTAGCCGGCGGCTCGCCAGTAAGGGTCTATTTGGTCCGGCCCGTAGCTGACCAGTCCTCCGGCGTTGACGTAGATGCGGAAAGGATAGACCGCCGGCAAACGGTGGCGGCCCGCGGAAGCAATAATCTCGTCCCGATGCGCCACCGCCAACGAGGTCGACAAGACGACCAAGCCGCCGGTTGGCTCGCGGGCGAAAGCAGCGACAGCGTGCTCGATCTCGGACGTATCGCGCACATCAATCGGGCTGATCTCTACCCGCAATGAGGGTGCTACCGCCTGGATGGCTCCCAGTTGGCCTGACCCTGCTGGCGTCATCGGATTGCGAATGACTGCGGCGCGGGTAACGCCAGGGGCGATCTCCTTGAGCAGCTCCAGCCATTTCCCGCTCATGCCGAACTCGAACTGCGTAAACCCGGTCGCATAGCCGCCGGGCCGCGCGAGACTGGCAACGAACCCGGCAGCGACCGGATCGGTGGTGTCCACAAACACCACCGGCATCGTGCGGCTCGCCTGCTGCACGGCGCTCACGGCTGGCACACCGGAGGCAAGGATAAGATCGGGCGTGAGCGCAACTAATTCCGCGCCGTATCGACGATAGAGATCGGCAACGCCCGCTCCCCAGCGATAATCGATCCGCACGTTGCGGCCCATGGTCCAGCCCGATTCCTGCAAGCCCTGCGCGAAGGCAGCAACACGAGCCGGCGCTTCCGGATCGTCGGCTGCGAGATTCATCAGCACGCCGATCCGCCGCATCCGATCCGGCTGCTGGGCGCGCGCCGCGAGCGGCCACGCAGCTGCTGCTGAACCGACAATCGTTTTGATGAAATCGCGGCGTCGCATGCGGTCTACCCCATGCCCAGGGTCACGAAATCGTAGCCTTTTCGCGGGGCGGTCGGCGCGTGCTGTGCACGGGCGGTGAGCGGGTGCACCGTGGCGCCGCCGAGAAGGGCTATGAACCTTCGCCGCCATGTATTCCTCCAAGCGGAGACCCATACCCTACCACGTTCTTCGCGACGGGCCGTTGAGTCCTGGTCCAGCGGCCGACTCGTTCAATGGGTGAGAAAACAATCCCGGAAAAGAATGACGGCACTGAATCGATTTCCGTTCACTACATTTAGTAGCTACTATATGTGCTAAATGTGAGCGAACAGACGGCTGTCCGATTTATTTCTACTACGGATTGTAATATCCGTAACCGATTAGCGTAAGTTGCGTTTTTGCGAATTGAAAATCCATGACTAAAGAGTAAAACCGAGATGGCGCGAGGAGGGACGAACGGCTTTTGTTTCACGTGAAACCTTGGAGCGAGGCGCGGGAAGCTCAAGATTGAAAATGCCGCGCGCCGCCAAGGCGCGCCCGGAAGAAGCCCGTGAATGAATGCACGATTTGATGTGATCATTGTCGGGGGCGGGCATGCCGGCTGCGAAGCCGCGGCGGCAGCCGCGCGGCTTGGCGCAACAGCCGCGCTCGTGACCCATCGCTTCGACACGGTCGGGGCCATGTCCTGCAATCCCGCCATCGGAGGGCTGGGCAAGGGGCATCTCGTGCGGGAGATCGATGCCCTGGACGGCCTCATGGGGCGCGTTGCCGATCTCGCCGGCATCCAGTTCCGCGTGCTCAACCGCCGCAAAGGGCCTGCCGTGCGCGGGCCGCGCGCCCAGGCCGATCGCAGGCTCTACGCCGCTGCAATGCAGCAGTCCATCCGGGATACCCCCAATCTGCGCGTGATTGAGGGGGAGGTCGATGATTTGGCCCTCCACGGCAAGGAAATCGCCGGCGTGAAGCTCGCCGATGGACGAACGCTCGACTGCGCAGCGGTCGTGATCACCACCGGCACGTTCCTGCGCGGCCTCATCCACATCGGGGAGCGCCAGATCCCGGCGGGGCGCGTGGGAGAGGCCCCTACCGCTGGTTTGTCCCGGACGTTCGAGCAGCTAGGGTTTTCCCTCGGCCGCCTGAAGACGGGGACGCCGCCGCGGCTGGATGGCGGCACGATTGATTGGAGCGCAATCGAAATGCAGCCCGGCGACGATCCGCCGGAGCCGTTCTCGACCCTGACCGACGCGATCGCCAATCCACAGGTCCGATGCGGGATCACCCGCACCACCGCGGCCACCCATGCAATCATACGCGCGAATGTGCACCGCTCGCCCATGTATTCCGGGCAGATCTCGAGCCGGGGTCCACGCTACTGCCCGTCCATCGAGGATAAGATTGTGCGCTTCGGCGAGCGCGATGGGCATCAGATCTTCCTTGAGCCGGAGGGTCTCGACGACGCCACCGTCTACCCCAATGGCATCTCCACCTCGCTGCCGGAAGAGGTGCAGCTTGCACTGGTGGCCAC
>CATPCO010000826.1 GCA_955652925.1 uncultured Xanthobacteraceae bacterium
CTTTGATCGCATCCAGCAACGCACTTGTGGGCTCAGCAACCGGAATTGTAACGCCCGCTGACCGTGCGAACTTTTGGATCGAAGCGCGTGCCGGTGCCGCCTGCCAATCGTTGTCGATGAGCCCATTATAGCAGCCGACCCGCTTGAGCTCCTGTTTGATCGCCCGCACCAGCGCGTCGCCATTGAGCTCAGGTTCGGCCTGCTCGACGGGGGAAGGAAGGGCGGCCGGCAGTTGCTGCCCCGGTCTGTCGGCTGTCTCTTGTTCCCTTGCGTCCGGTGCACGTACAATTCGCTCACGCTCTGCATGATCTTGCTGAGCACTCTCGCGCGCTTCGCCTGCCGCGGCCTCGCTTCCCGGCTGTTTTGCTTTTTCGGCCTCAACGTGCTTGGGGGCTTCACCTTCAACTCTTGCGTCAGGACGGCCCACGCGCCCTATGGTTTGCGCAGCAACCTGCCCTTGCGCGCGCTCCGGTTTGTCTTGCTCATCCGGCCCTTTCTTATCGCTCTCAAGCCGCGCTGCCAGCGCTTCCTCACGCCTTGAATTATCCGGCATCTGTGAAGGAGCGGGCTCTGTTGTTTCCCCGGCCGGTTGTTTCGGTGGTTCAACAACCGATCTGGTATTTTTTATGCCGCGACTTTTCAAAGCGATGAGCCGGTGCTCCTGGCAATACCTCAGCTTTTCGATGGCGTCCGACAGGCCGGAAATGCTGGTCTGTGTAAGCAGCTCCTTGTTGATTGAAAGCACGAGCCCGGAAGTTTGAGCAAAATCCTGCAGCGCTCGTCGTTTTACGCCGAAGACAAACAGCCCCTTTTCGGTCGGCCGTTCGACACCGCTGCCGTAACCTCTCCAGCGATAGGAGCCCGAAACTTGGATTTCGAGGTCGTAAAATTTCCGAGCTTCTATGGAGCGCCAGTTCGGATTGGTGAACGCAAGATAGGCAGGGGTATCAGGTTCGCTGCCCTCAAACCCGATCCAAATCGTTGTCCCGTCATCTGAAGTGGCCGACGCGACACAGCCTTTCAGGCTGGCGTTGTAGCCGATTGTCCAGGGTCCGGTTCGCTCAAGCGCCTGGTCGACTTGGAGATCGGCGAGAGCTGGCGTGCTGCCGAGGCAGGCAAGGACGAAACCCGCTCCGAGCAGTGCGCGCGCGCCGTTTTTGATCATTCCGCGCTTGCGCTGGCGCTTCGCCGCAAAGCAGGGTGAAGATCGTCCAGACATTCGTTGCAGCGCCCGAGCTTTGCGTTGCTTGCTTGGGCGTCCTCCAGACATGCTCGCCGTGAAATTGACATACTTTCACCCGGCACGGTGTGAGATGTAGCTTTAACAATGGTTTATTTCGGAAGTATTGCGAGTTATTCACAGGCATCCACACCCATCACGATGCCCAAGTCGGCAACAGCTGACTTGGGTGCGCCACGCCAGTTGCCGCACGCGGGCTGGCGGAGCCTATTTGCTGGTTCCCCCGCTACAGGACCTTGTACAGGGCGTGGCTGCGATTGCGCGTATACGGGCGCACTTCGCTCGCCCAGCGGCCCGCCTCTCCCGCCTTGGCCCATTCCGGGCTCACGAGCACATGCGGCCCATCGATTTCATAGACCGCACTGTAACGCGCGCCCTCGTGATTGATGCTTCTCGTGCTGCCGCCGAGGGTCAGTGCGAAAGGCTCGCCCTTCATGCGCGTGGCGGAATGCACGCCAGGAACTTTGAGCAGATTTGGCACGTGCTCGGTGTCGTAGATCTCGTTGAAGAGAGCCTCCTTCTCCGTATCCACGTCCATGCTGGCGACGAAGATATATTTCGAGTTGATGGGCATGCGCATCTTTCTCCCTTGCGACGAAGACAAGCTAACCGAGCAATGCCTGCGTTTCTTCCCATATCCGCCGGACGATCTGCCCGGCCGGCTCTGCTCTGGCCAAGCCAGCGGATTGGCCGGCCCAGGCCTGAATTCGATCAATGTCGTTTGCCTTTACTGCGGCATCGCGCATGGCCTGAGTAAGTCCGCGTTGGACGGGATAAGGCGCGGGTGACGGAGCGGTTGGCGCCGCCGCGGCCCGCACATAAGCGGTCGCAAGACTGCGGCCCGGCCGCCCCGAGAACGCCCGGGTAATCATCGTGTCTTCGGGAGCCGCGCGTGCGAGCGCCTGCGCCCAGGCTGGAGCTATGTTTGCTTCCGGGCTGCGCAGAAATGCCGTTCCGACCTGCACGGCAGAGGCGCCCAGAATAAGCGCAGCAGCAACCCCGCGCCCATCGGCAATTCCTCCTGACGCGACAACCGGAACCTTTACTGCATCAACAACGGCCGGCAACAGGCTGAGCAGGCCGACCATTCTGGCTTCGGCTTTGGTCGCATCGAAAGCCCCACGATGTCCGCCGGCCTCCATGCCTTGAGCAACGATGACATCGGCGCCGGCCGCTTCGGCGAGCTTTGCTTCATCAACGGTTGTCACGTTTGCAAACCACTTGATGCCTTGGCTTTTCATGCGCGCGACGAGGCGTTCCGGGTAGAGCCCCATGATGGACGATATGATCGCGGGACCCGCCTCCAGCATTGCATTACACTGTGCCTCGAAATCGGGTGGCGTGCTGTCGCCGGCTTCGCTTGCGACCTCCGGCCCCCAGGCGCTGAGAAAACGCCGCACCGCATCTTCGGCGGCAATATCCCGCTTGGGAGGTGGATCGGGAACCCACAAATTGAGCTGAAAGCCCCCGTTGGTGCCTGCGCGGACTTGCGCCACCCAATCCTTGATTGCAGGCGGCTGCATGAGGAGCGCTCCACAGCCTCCCAAACCGCCCGCATTTGCAATGGCCACTGCGAGCGAGGCGGGACACGCGCCGGCCATCGGTGCCATCAAAATCGGCAGGCGAATGTCAAATCGATCGCAGAATGCGGCGGCGCGAGCGAGAGCTGGATGTTGCGGCATGCTGGTCATGTTAACCTGGTGAGCCATCGTATGTCTCGGTTCGAATTTTAGGGAAGCTTGTCAGATGACGCCGATCCGCGTCGCTCTCCGGGTCCCGGTTGGCCGGCCCTTGCCTGACCTCGCCGCGTTCATTGCCCGCTGCGAGCAGGCAGGCTTCGAGGGTGTCGGCATCCATGATCACCCTTCAAGTGGGCGGGACGCTTATCTCGCGCTGACGCTCGCGTGCCGGGCAACGCAGCGCCTGCAATTGTTTCCGGCGACCTCAAGTCCGCTGGTTCGCCATCCGCTCGTTCTCGCTTCCCTCGCGCACAGCCTGGACGAGATTGCACCGGGGCGGACCTTCCTCACTGTGGCGCCCGGTTTCATTTCGACGCGGAGCATGGGAAAGCCGCGTGCAGGGGTGACGGCCATGCGCGAGGCGATCCAAGCGCTGCGAAAGCTCCTCGACGGGGAGAGCGTCGCGTTCGGTCCGACGTCGACGCGCCTGAGGAACCGAAGTGCGACACCGACGCCGGTCTATCTGCTGGCAGCCGGGCCCCGCATGATCGAGCTTGCCGGTGAGGTGGCGGACGGCGCCTTTCTCATGGTGGGTCTCCATACGGCGGCCATTCGTGCGGCACTTCATCACCTTCAGGAAGGGGCAGCGCGCGCCGGCCGCTCACTAACGGGCTTTCCGGTGGTGTTCGTGATCACTCTTGGCCTCGGATCCACCGACGTGGGCGCGCAATGGGTGCGAAGCTGGTTTGCCCCGGATCAACCCTTTCTCGCCTATCCGAGCGCATCGAATCTTCGCTGGTTGCAAGCGGCAGGCTTCGAGCTTGCGGAGAGGCACGATCCCCGTGCAATCCCTGATCATCGGGCGCGCCAGATTGCCGATGCATTTGGGCTGTTCGGACCGGCGGAACGTTGTGCCGAGCGCCTTTTGCAGGCGCGGGAAGAGGCTGGTGTCGATAACGTATTCCTGTTCCCGGCGCATGATCTCGAGCGCGGCTACGAGTTGCCGGAGACCGAGGTCCAAGCC
>CATPCO010000827.1 GCA_955652925.1 uncultured Xanthobacteraceae bacterium
CGATGACCGTTTCATCCACATTCGTCTCGGCGGACGGCCACGGTTACGAGTTGCAGATGGGCCGATGGAGCCGCCGGCTCGCGCCGCTGTTCATCGAATTCGCCGGCATCAACGCTGCCGACCGCGTCCTGGATGTGGGTTGCGGGACCGGCAACCTGTCGGCGAGCCTCATTGCGAACCCCGGAATAGTCAGCGTAAAGGGCGTCGATTTTTCGCCGGTCTACATCGAGTACGCGAAACGCAACAACGGCGATGCTCGTGTTGATTTTCAGGTCGGCGATGCCTGTGCCCTGCCGTTTCCCAATGGCTCGTTCGATCACGCGCTCTCGATGCTGGTCCTGCAGTTCATTCCGCAGCCCGAGCGCGCGGTGCGCGAAATGCGCCGCGTGACCCGTTCCGGCGCCACGGTCGCCGCGGCGGTATGGGACTCGCGCGGAGGTCTCCTTGTCTATCGCATGTTCTGGGACACCGCCGCGATGCTCGATCCGGCCGCCAACGAGCGCCGGGCGAAATCCTTTGCTCGGCCGATCAGCCTGCCGGGAGGCCTGGGGCAAGTCTGGCGCGCCGCCGGCTTGAAAGATGTCATAGAGGACACCTTGACCATCCGCATGGAGTTCAAATCCTTCGCAGATTTCTGGATGCCCTATGAGGGCAAGGACGGACCCATTGCGGACTATGTCGGCAGGCTCGAAGCGCAGGCAAAAGCGAAGCTGCGTGCGGCAATCGAACGCGCCTACCTCGACGGCGAGCGGGATGGGCAGCGCTCCTACGCCGCAACCGCCTGGGTGGTGAAGGGCACCGTCCCCGCGTGAGCGCAAGCGCCACCATGCTCTAGGATTAGCACATGGACGACATTACGATCGCGCCGGAAAAGTTTCAGGTGATCGGCAAGCCGATCGTGCGCAAGGAGGACGCACGGCTGGTCACCGGAAATGGCCGCTTCAGTGATGATTTCACTCTGGGCGGGGAGGCGCACGCGGCGATGGTGCGCTCGCGGCATGCGCATGCGCGCATTGTTGGGATTGATTGCGCGCGTGCCAGGACCATGCCGGGCGTGCTCAGTGTCTGCACGGGCGCTGATTGTCTCGCCGACGGCCTCGCGCCGATCCCGCACGATCCGCTTCCCAAGACGAAATATGACATGAAGCTTCACGCCCCCGGCGGGGGAGCCCTGTTCAGCGGGCCGCATCTGCTTCTGGCGGCCGACAAGGTGCGGCACGTGGGCGAGGCGGTGGTCATGGTGGTCGCCGAAACACTGGCGCAGGCACTCGACGCCGCCGAGGCGGTGGAAATCGAGTATGAGGTGCTGCCTGCCGTCCTCCACTCCGAGGCCGCGATGCAATCCGGCGCCCCGGTGATTTGGGAGGATGTGCCGGGTAACATCGTGATCGATACATCATTTGGCGATCACGCAGCGACGCAGAAGGCGTTCGCCGGCGCCGATCATGTGATCGCGGTGAAATTCCACGTCGATCGCGTCACGGGAGTCCCGCTCGAGCCGCGTGCGGCGCTCGGCCATTACGATGAGACCAGCGGCCGCTATGTCCTCTACGCCGGCAGCGGGGGCGCCGTGCGCCAGAAGCGGGAGCTTGTGTCAGTCCTGGGCATAGCGCCGGAGCAATTGCGCGTCGTATCCAAGGAGGTTGGCGGGAATTTCGGCACCCGCAATCGGCTGTTCGTCGAGTTCGGGCTTGTGCTCTGGGCCTCGCGCAGGGTAGGGCGGCCCGTCAAGTTCACCGCGACCCGCTCGGAAGCGTTCCTGAGCGACTATCAGGGCCGCGATCTCGTATCCGAGGTTGCACTCGCCCTCGACAAAAATGGGCGGTTCCTCGCGCTGCGTGCGACGAACATCAGCAATGTCGGCGCACGCTGCGTCTCGCTCTCGCCGCTGTCGAAGGGCGCAGGCCTCATTTCCGGCTCATATGCCATTCCCGCTGCGGCGCTGCGCGCCATCGCGGTGTTCACCAATACGACGCCGACCAACGCCTATCGCAGCTCGGGCCGCCCGGAAGTGACGTTCGCGATCGAGCGTCTCATTGATATTGCGGCGAAACGGCTTGGTTTTGATCGCATCGCGCTGCGGCGAAAGAATCTGATCGGGCCAAAGGCGATGCCCTATCTCAACGCAGTCGGCATGCGTTACGACAGCGGCCGCTACGAGGACAACATGGACTGGGCGATGGAGATCGCCGATTGGAAGGGCTTTGAGCAGCGGCGGCGAGAGGCGAAAAAGCGCGGCAAGCTGCTCGGGCGCGGGCTTGCGAACTACGTCGAATCCTCAATCGGCGCCCCCAACGAGCAGGCGCGCATCACGGTTCGGCCGCAGGGCTTCGTGGAGGTCGTCATCGGCACGCAGCCGAGCGGCCAGGGTCACGAGACCAGCTTCGCGCAGGTGGTCTCTGAGCTCATGCGGGTTCCGGTCGAGGCGATTGCCATCGTGATGGGCGATACCGATGTGGTGAAAGTCGGTGGCGGCTCGCATTCCGGCCGCTCCATGCGCCACGCCGCAACGGTGTTCTCGAAAGCGCTGCCCAAGCTCGTCGCCAAGGGAAAAAGGATGGCGGCAGCGATCCTGGAACGCCCACCCGAGGAGATCGAGTTCCGGGATGGCCGTTTCGGGGCGAGCGGCACGAACCGGAGCTTCGATTTCCTCGAACTGGCGAAGGAGGCTCTCGCACAGGAGCTTCCGGAGGATCTCAAGGACGGCATCGCCGTCGTGACCGATAACGAGATGCACGATCCCGTATTCCCCAATGGCTGCGCGATTTGTGAAGCCGAGGTCGATCCCGAGACCGGCGAGGTGCGCCTCACCCGCTATGCCTGCGTCGACGATGTGGGCCGTTGCATCAATCCGCTGATCGTGCATGGCCAGACCCACGGGGCGGTCACGCAAGGGATCGGGCAAGCGCTGTCGGAGCTATATTGGCTCGATTCCGACACCGGCCAGCCGCTCGCCGCCTCCCTGATGGACTATGGCCTGCCGCGCGCCGACAGCGTACCGCCATTTCGCACAGAAATTGCGCAGGTGCTCTCGCCAACCAACCCGCTCGGCATCAAGGCGGGCGGCGAGGGCGGCACCACGGCAGCGCCCGCCGTGGTGATCAGCGCCATTGTCGACGCATTGCACGATTATGACGTGGACGGTCTGAAGATGCCGGCGACGCCCTATCGCGTGTGGGCGGTGATCCAAGAAGCCAAGGAGCGTAGGGCGGGTCGACCGGCGGATATATTCATCCCCGGTAACCATGTTTGAACCAAGCCCCGAGTGCCGGCGACAAAGATACGTCGGGATTTCTCTCTCCAGGGCAGCTCCCCAGCGACGACCACGGAGGGGGTCTCGTTGTATCGCGTAATGAAGGAGGCTGCTGTGGCACATATCATTGGAAGAACCGTGGTGGGCGGCGTTTTCGCTGCCACCTTGACGGCCGCAATGCCGTGTTCGGCGCAAACGACGACCGTCTATCTCCAGTTTGGCGCACCTGCGGTCTCTGCCGATTCCTACAACGCCGTGCTGGGCGCGACGAGCCTCGGCCTGGCTTCAAACGCCTTCAGCGGCCGGTCGCTTGATCCGTATAATGCGAGTCTTGCGGCAGCGGGCCTGTCGTCCGTCGAGATCGCCGCGATTGAAGTGCGTTTCAGCGGCCCGATGATCTATGTCGATCCCTACAATACGTTGCTCTCCACGGCCGTGCCGTCCTCGACCCAGACCGTTACGATCGACAACCCGTATGCCGGCTTTGCTTTTGCGCCTGGCTATCTCGGCCCGCGCGTGTGGGAAGGCTCGTCCGACAAATAGCCCGCACGATTAGCCCATAGGGCACGTGCCGCTGCGGCGCGTGTTTGCCGGCTCCGCGGTGCACGCTAAGCTGCGCCGCGCAGGCGGGATCGTTACGCAGCCATGGCCAAAGAGGACGGGATCATCATCGCCGGTGGCGGGCCGGTGGGCCTTATCGTCGGCCTGATCCTTGGGCGCGCCGGGGTCGAGGTTACCCTGTTCGACAAGGGCGACATCCTGCATCAGCAGCCGCGCGCCGCCACCATTCATCCCGCAAGCCTCGACATTCTCGACGATCTCGGCGTTTACGAGCGCATCGAGCCGCTCGGGCTTGTCTGTCCCATTGTCAATTATTACGACCAGCAGGAGCTGCTCGCCTCCTTCGACCACGCCGTCCTGGCGGGGGAAACGCGTCATCCCTGGGTGCTGCAATGCGAGCAGGACAAGTTGTCGCGCGTGCTGTTTGCGATGGCAAGCGGCCTGCCCACGCTCAAAATCGAGACCGAGACTGAAGTGCTCGACTGTTCGCAGTCCGCGGATGCGGTCGAGGTGGAGGTGAAGCACGCGGACGGATCGCGCGACCGGCTCAAGGGGCGCTATTTGATCGGCGCCGACGGCGCGCGCAGCACAGTGCGCAGCAAAGCCGACATCGCCTTCGAAGGCTTCACCTATGGCGAGCGATTCATGATCATCGGCACGCCCTATGATTTTTCGCAGGCCGGTTACGCCTATCGCAATTACATTTCCGATCCGGTCGAATGGTACAATCTGTTCAAGATTTCCTGGCAGGGACCGCCCGGGGTCTATCGCCTTGTGGTGCCCGTCAGCCTCGACGAGGCGCTCGCCGAAGATCGCATCCTCGAAACCTGCCAGCGCAAGTTCCAGCGCTTTCACCCGCGATCGGAGCCCTACGACATCGTTCTCTATGATTCCTACGTGGTGCATCAGCGCGTCGCCGCCACGTTTCGCAAGGGCCGCATCATTCTCACTGGCGATGCCGCGCATCTCAACAGCCCGATCGGTGCGATGGGGATGAATAGCGGCATTCATGATGCGGTCAATCTCGCCGCCAACCTGTTGCGAGTGCTGCGCGGCGCAGAGAACGAGGGCGCGCTCGACCGCTATGTGCGCCAGCGCCGCCACGTGGCGGTTGAGCACGTGCAGGCCGCGACCATCGCCAACAAGAAAAATATGGAGCAGCGCGACCGGGCCACGCGACGAGAATATCGCAAGGAGATGCAGCGCGCGGCGAATGACCCCGTGCTCGCGAAGAAATTCTTGCTGCGCACTTCGCTCATCGAGTGCCTGCGCGACGCAGAAAAGATTGCGTAAGGCGAAGGCGCGAAGGTAGTACGTGTTTCGGTGAAATGGACGCTCTCTTTGCGATTACGACGAGCGCCGCCAGAGCATCCCCTCCCCACACTCGCAAAACCAACGTCAGTTTGAAATGAGGAAGCCGACAATGCCGTCGTTAGGTGAAATCGCCAAAAAGCAGCATATCAAGTATTTCCTCGTTTCCTTCCTCGATCTGTTCGGCACCATGCGGGCCAAGATCGTGCCCGCGACCGCCATTGATGCGGTGGCAAAATCCGGGGCGGGCTTTGCCGGCTTTGCGACCTGGTTCGACATGACGCCGGCCGACCCGGACATTCTGGCAATACCCGATCCTGAAAGCCTCATTGTGCTGCCTTGGAAGCCGGAAGTCGCCTGGGTCGCCGCCGATCTGATCATGGAGGGGGAGGAGGTCGCACAGAATCCGCGTCAGGTGCTCAAGCGCGTAACCGCGACCGCCGCGAAGGAAGGCTATGAGCTCAAGTCCGGTGTCGAATGCGAATATTTCATGATCACCCCCGACGGCAACGCCATTTCAGATGCCGCAGATCGGCAGTCCAAGCCCTGCTACGATCAGCAGGCGCTGATGCGCCGCTATGACGTGATCGCGGAGATCTGCGATGCCATGATCACGATCGGCTGGAAGCCGTATCAAAACGATCACGAGGACGCCAACGGCCAGTTCGAAATGAATTGGGAATACGACACGGCGCTGCGCACCGCGGACCGGCACGCGTTTTTCAAGTACATGGTCAAATCCGTTGCCGAGAAGCATGGCCTGCGCGCGACCTTCATGCCGAAGCCCTTCATTCATCTCACCGGCAGCGGCTGTCACATGCATGCGTCGCTCTGGTCAACGAAGGGGCAGAAGAATCTCTTCCATGACCCGAAGGGCGATCTCGGCCTGTCGCAGACCGCCTACCATTTCATTGGCGGGATCATGCATTGCGCCACGGCGCTGTGCGCGATCACGAACCCGACCGTCAATTCCTATAAGCGCATCAATGCGCCGGTGACCTTATCGGGCGCGACATGGGCGCCGAACACGATTACGTATTCCGGCAACAACCGCACGCATATGATTCGTATTCCCGAGCCCGGACGCTTCGAGCTGCGGCTCGCCGACGGCGCTGCGAACCCGTACCTCCTGCAGGCCGCCGTCCTCGTAGCCGGTTTGGATGGGATCAGGAACAAACGCGATCCCGGCAAGCGCCACGACATCAACATGTACACCGAAGGGCACAAGGCAAAGGGCGCGAGGCAGCTCCCCCTTAACCTGCTCGATGCGCTGCGTGCGCTGGAAAAGTCGTCCGTCTTGGAGGCGGGGCTCGGCAAGGAGTTCCTCTTGCCTTATCTCAAGCTCAAGCACGAGGACTGGAACAATTATTGCCGCTCGCTCACCGAGTGGGAGCGCCAGACGACGCTGGATTGCTGATCCGAAGCGATTCTTCCTTTCGTGACAGCGGCTTAGACGAATCTACTGTCCGGGCCGAGCGCCGGGCGGGTCTCTATTCATTGACCTGGATGTGAAGTTTCGCCCCCGATTAATGCTTGAACTTCCCGCTTTTTAGGCCCATTTTCCGGCCGAAGGGGTCGGCGCGGTCGTGCCAATTTGCGCCGGCCCGAATGCCAATCCCCAATCTGCGACCGGCGCCGCCCTGTGTGGCTCTAAGCTCGGAGCAAGGGCCAAGCATTCGTCGCGACCGGCTAGACGCATCGGCTTGATGCGATTGGCCGGGGTTTTTGGCGCGCAGTCATTAGGAAGTGTGATCCCATGGGCTATGAGATGGATGGGCTGGTTCGAGAGCAGCGTACTCCGCTCGCTCCCCAGGACGATCTCATCGAGTTGTTCGACCGCCACGATGCGGCGGAGCAGGATGTTGAAGAAGCGGTGTTCGAGCAGCAGAACGAGCTGCCCGAAGTCGCCGGCGCGCCGGTCATTGCGCATCCGGTTGTCGCGCCGGCTCCGCAAAACAGGCCTGCGAATGCTGCGGCCTCCGTTGCGAGCCGCGAGAAGAATTTTTCGCGCGACCTCATCGACACCTATTTCCGTCAGATGGGGGACGGCGAGCTTCTTTCGCGCGAGCAGGAAATTGCGCTCGCCAAGCGCATCGAGGCCGCCCAAATCAATGTTCAAAAGAGTCTCACCGCAATCCCTGTGCTGATCGGGCGCATTGGCCATTGGGCTCGCAAAGTGCGCGGCAACGAGCTGCCTCTGCGCAATCTCATCGATCTCTTCATGCATGGCGGTGCGGAAGAGGACGCCGCCCGCGCCTCGGCCAAGGCGGACGGGCTGCCGGTCGCGGACCTGGAAGAGGTGGATCACGCGAGCGAACAAGAGGCCGCGTTGTTTGCCGCCATGAAAACGCGGCTCAATCGAATTTCTACCCTGGCCGAAGAAATCGGCTCGCTCAGCGCAAAGCGCATCGCGGCGCTCTGCCGCGGGCGCGAGCTTTCGAAGCGGGACAGAGCGCAGCTCGACCGTCTTGTGCCGGCCTTTATGCGCGAGATGGAGCATCTCTGGCTGCATCCCGACCGGATTGCTGAACTGGTTGGCGAACTCGACCGCGAGCAGCGCATTGTGCGTGCCGCCGACCAGGAGCTCGTGGCGCTCGCGAGGTCCTGCGGCTTGACCCGGAGCGATATGCTCGATCGCTATCTCGGCCGTGAGCTCGATCCGCAGTGGCCGGACCAGGCGATCTTGCGTCCGGTACGGGGCTGGCAGGCATTCGTCCGCCAGCATTCGGATCGTGTGCAGGCGTTGCGAGCGGACCTGATCAGTGTCGCACAGCGCGCCGGATTGCCCATCGCCGAGTTGCGAGCCGCTGCTGCCGCGGTGGATCGCGCCCGCCGCAGCGTGATGCGCGCCCGCGAGGAGATGGTGAAGGCGCATCTTCGGCTGGTTGTTGCGATTGCCAAGAAGTATCGCCGCAACAGCCAGCTCGACCTTCTTGATCTCATCCAGGAAGGCAATATGGGCCTCATGCATGCGGTCGAGAAGTTCAATTATCGGCGCGGTGTGAAGGTATCGACCTACGCGGTGTGGTGGATCCGCCAGTCGATTGCGCGCGCAATCGCAGATCAGGGCCGCACCATCCGGATTCCGGTTCACATGACGGAGACCGCCGCCAAGGTGCAGCGCGAACGGCGCAAATTCTATCAGCGCCAGGGACGCGAGGCAGGCCCGTCGGAAATCGCAGCCCGTGCCGGCATGCCGGTCGCGCGGGTGCAGCAGGTGCTTTCCATGGTGCAGGAGCCCGCCTCGCTCGACCTTCCCATCGGCGAAGACGGCGATGCAACCCTGGGCGACCTGATCCCGGCCATGGACGCCGCCGATCCGCATGCCGCGGTCGAGGCGGACGCGCTTGCAAGATGCATGACCGAGGCGCTCGCGGAGTTGACCCCGCGCGAGCAGCGCATCCTGCGCATGCGCTTCGGCATTGACGGCGCCGGCGACCATACGCTGGAAGAGGTCGGCAAGGTATTCGGCGTCACCCGCGAGCGCATTCGGCAGATTGAGGCCAAGGCACTGGAGAAGCTGCGTCATCCGGCGCTCGCACGCAAGCTGGTCACCTTCACGGAGTAATTCAGTAGCAGGCGATCATGCTGGAGAAATCGGCCACCGGCGGCAAAGATGTCCTGCTGGTGGTCGACGTCCAGAACGATTTCTGCTCCGGCGGCCGTCTTGCCGTTCCGCGCGGCGAGGAGGTCGTTCCGGTCATCAATGAGCTGGCCAGGCAGTTCGAGCACGTCGTGCTCACACAGGATTGGCATCCGGCCGGGCATCATTCATTTGCTTCCAGCCATCCCGGCAAGAAGCCGTATGAGACCGTCGAGCTTGCCTACGGCACCCAGATTCTGTGGCCGGACCACTGTATCCAGGACACCGATGGTGCCAGGCTCCACGGCGAATTACGCATTCCCCACGCCGAGCTTGTCCTGCGCAAGGGTTATCACCGTGAGATCGATTCCTATTCGGCGTTCTACGAGAACGATCACACGACCCATACGGGGCTCGCCGGATACCTCCGCGAACGCGCCTTCGAGCGCGTTTATATTGCGGGGCTGGCGTTTGATTTCTGCGTGCGCTTTTCCGCCGAGGATGCAAAGCGCGAGGGCTTTGAAGTGGCGGTCGTGGAAAATGTCTGCCGCGGCATCGATATCGAGGGCTCGCTACGCGTAACCCGTCAGACGTTCGAGACGCTCGGCATCCGCTGCGTGTAGGGCGAGCCTGTGCGCTGAGCCTCAGTGCGACATCAGGGTCGGCACCGTCATTGAGGCTACGATGCCGCGTGTCACGCCGCCCAGGATGAATTCGCGCATGCGCGAATGACCATAGCCGCCC
>CATPCO010000828.1 GCA_955652925.1 uncultured Xanthobacteraceae bacterium
CTCAAGAGCCACCTTAGTGCCGCCCCGTAGGTCTGCTTACAGGGGTGCTGCTGCGCCGCCCTGTATTCCCCTGTATTTACAGGTAATGCAGGCGGAGCGGTGAAAGGAGCCTTTTCGGCGCTGCATTTAAGTCATGGCTCACGGACACTATTGGGTTCGTTTTGGCAAAAGAGCCGATTCAGTCTACTTGCCGGGGCCGCGAGGTCGTCGCGGATTTGCGCTTGCGCTTCGCCCAAGCTTCAATGCCGGCTACACGCCTAATCCGCGCTGGGCAGCCGGCGGACGGTAAACTCGATGCGATCGCCCGGAAGGACGCGCCAGGACTCGATCTCGGTCATGTAGGCCGCCTTCGGAAAGCGGCGAAACATCTCGCGCGCTTTCTCGCGCGCGGCCTCCCGCGGCAGGGCAAAGGTCTCGCGCCGAAAAGGGTCCTCTCGCCCCTTCGCCGCAAGAATTTTTGCCGCCCGGCGTGCAATGTCGGCGGGACGACGAATGGTACTCATGAACGCCTCGCTGTACGCAATGTAATCCGTGAGGCGACGGCAAGCGAGTCGTCTGTTCAGGTCACCCCCTGCTCGCGGCATCCGCAATGGCGGCAAGTGCCTCGGGCTCGAGCGGAAAGCCCGCTGCCGTCCACGCTTCCTCGGCGGCCGCAAGCGCCGCGCCAAGCCGTGGACCGCAAGGCAAGCCGCGCCTGATGAAATCAGCCGCCTTGAGTGGGAATCTGGGCGCGATCCAGCGCGCGGGCAACGTCGCGAGTGCGGTCCATGATGGGTCGCTAGGCGCTTGCGAGGATCGCGCCCACGCGAGCAACACGCGATCGGTGAAGCGATCCGACCCGAGCCGATAGAGCAGCACGCGCGCGCGTTGCTCATCCCAGGCTGAGGAAATGTCGCGCCATCCCTCGGCCATTGAGCAAAGGCGCTCATGCTCCGCATTGGACGTGCGCAAACGCTCGCGCAGCCGATCGGCATCCTCAATCACGCAGACCGCGAGCGCCCCGAGCCGGCGGACAGGATCAGCCGAAAGGGTAAGCCTCGCCTCAAGCTCGACCATTTTTGTAAAGCTCGCGAGCAGCGGTACGCCGGCCAAAACGAGATCGAGCAATCCTGACTCCGTCATGACGGCGAGGGCCGCGGGCGCCCGCCGCCCGGCAACGAGCTTCAACAATTCCATGCGGATGCGCTCGCGGGAGAGCTGCCCGAGACCGGCGCGTCCTGCGACGCAGGCTGCCACCGCGTGCGGGTCGGGCGCGCCTTCGCCGTAAGTCGCATGGAAACGGAAGAATCGCAGAATACGCAAATAGTCTTCGGCGATGCGGGCTGCCGGGTTGCCGATGAACCGCACGCGTCGCGCGGCAATATCGGGGAGCCCATCCACATAATCGTAAATGGTGCCGTCGCGCGAGACGGAGAGCGCGTTCATGGTGAAGTCGCGGCGCTCGGCGTCGCGCCTCCAGTCCCGGCCGAACACGACTCTCGCCCGGCGTCCGAAGGTTTCGACATCTTCGCGCAAGGTTGTGATCTCGAACGGGCGCCCCTGCGCGATGACGGTTATGGTGCCGTGCTCGATTCCGGTGGGCACGGCCTTGAAGCCTGCGGCTTGCACACGCTTTATCACTTCGTTGGGAAGGGCAGTCGTGGCGACATCGATGTCGCCCGCGGGGTCACCGATG
Source organism: uncultured Xanthobacteraceae bacterium (assembly GCA_955652925.1). Taxonomy (GTDB): domain Bacteria; phylum Pseudomonadota; class Alphaproteobacteria; order Rhizobiales; family Xanthobacteraceae; genus VAZQ01. The sequence goes on from CATPCO010000828.1 coordinate 1,676, forward strand.
AGCGTATTGCGGATCGCGCCGCCGACAACGCGCGCCTCCTCGCCGTCCCGATCGAGCACGGCAAGGAGCTCGCTCAGCGGAGGCTGACCTAACCATGGAGCGTTGAAGACCTGCGGCCGTTTGCTCACTTGGTCTGACCCGGCACGAAAGTGCCGTCCTCCCAATGGGCCGGAATATAGGTCGATCCCGGCGGCGCGCCGCCCCATTGCGCCAGCACGACGAAGCTGCCGATCATGAGCACGAGCGCAGCCATTAGGAGCCACGCGATCCGCCCAAGCGGCCAGCTCTTGGGATGCAGCACGCCCGCCCGCGTCGCCCACAAAAAAATGGCGTAGGCGATGAAGGGCGCAAGAAACAGGGCGAGTTCAGTGAAGACGGGACGGATCATTGCTCTGGTCCGCGGACGAGCGCGGCACGGTCGGCCTGACGATGCACAAGCTTATGTCGCTCGAATTGAAAAGTATTAGCCGTAAATCCGCTCGTAGAGATTGCGCACGATGCCCGCCGTGACGCCCCAAATGTAGCGCTCGCCAAACGGCATGGCATAGTACCTGCGCGTTATGCCTTTCCATTCGCGGCTGTGCAGGGAATGGTTCTGCACATCCATGAGGAAAGCGAGCGGCACCTCAAACGCATCGGCGACTTCAGCGGCGCACAGATTGAGCTCGTAATGGGGGGCAATTCGTGCGACGGTGGGCAGGATCCGGTAGCCGGAAAACGTCAGATAAAGATCGAGATAGCCGAGCGGTTCGATCAACTCGCGCTTAAGTCCGATCTCCTCTTTCGCCTCACGCATGGCGGCGTCTGCCGGCGATTCGTCTTGCGGATCGATCTTGCCGCCGGGAAATGCGATCTGTCCGGGATGGCTCGGTAGCTCCGTGCGAAGCGTCAGCAACACCTGCGGCTGCGGCCGGTCTACAACTGGAATGAGCACAGCGGCCGGACGCGTTGGGGTAACACCGGCACGATGCCAGAGGTCTGGATCAAGGTCGATGTCACCGCGTTTTGCTGCGGCGGTAGGATCATGCAAGGCTGGCGGAACCTCGAGACTTAGGCGTGCCCGGGCGCGCCGAAAAAAGTTCTCGGGCGAGACTGCGGCGGCGGGAACGGCCATGTCCATCAGGCAAAGTCCATCAGGCAATATCCTTCGCATCTTCGGCGCGAGCCATAGGAAAGAACTCGCCCGCGGATGTCACGCCGAACATGCGCTCGCCACCAGCCTCGCGCTCTTCACCCAGCTCGACCAGATCGTAAAACAACGCGCGCGTCACCAGCGCCCACAGATCTCGCCGCACATGCAGATAGGGCTTGAGGCCGCCGGTCGCGCTTTGACGTTCGAAGCGCAATCGCTGACCGGGCCCGCACATGACCCAGTCGTCGACATTGGTCCGAAAATGCAAGACCTGTCCGGCTTCACCATGTTCTACCCTGAGTTCGACCGCCAAAAAGGGCGCGTCCTCGACGATAATCCCGCATTTCTCAACCGGGGTTACCAGGAAGTACCTGTCCCCTTCGCGCTTGAGGACGGATGAGAACAGCTTCACCAGTGCAGGGCGGCCGATCGGCGTCTTGAGGTAGAACCAAGTCCCATCGGCAGCGATGCGCATGTCGAGGTCACCGCAAAACGGCGGATTCCACAGATGCACGGGCGGTACGCCTCTGCGGGAGGCTTCGCGCGCTGCCCCCGCGATCCCGTCCAACCCAGGCGTTGTCCGCTCTTCCACCATGACCGCGGGTTGCGCTCTCCAAGCCTGACCACCGGTATTCTGCATACCTGCCCTCCCTTCGCCATGGTTTGACCGGAACCTGCGGCTGTGAACGGCCGTTCTCACGCCGATCCCGATTGCCCATCGCTGTGGCGAGGGATGGGTAACGAGGCGATCAGGATTTGGTGATCGGTACTTATTGGCGCCAGCAAGTCGAAGCGATCGTGGCATACCTGCGCGGAGGCAGATCGCACCGATGGAAATTGGCGTAATCTCGAGCCAGTTTGACGATTCGAACGTCGGCCCCGTAGGTACGGGCGGTTTGGCCTGAATGTTGCAGATTTTCTGTCGTAACCCCGACCCGCGGCCGGGACGGGGCAAGAGATGGCGGACGGGGCGATAAGGAGTGAATGTATGATAGCGGCCACAGAGAGCCTGGAAAAATTCGAAGACCTGGTCGTGCGCCAAGCGGAAGCCACGGGCGCGCAGGTCGCCGCTGCCAAGGCCGCCATTGGGGCAGTCATTTTCGGGCAGGAACAGGTGGTCGAGCAGGCCTTGATCACCGTGCTGTGCGGCGGTCACGCGTTGCTCGTGGGCCTGCCTGGTCTCGCGAAGACAAAGCTCGTTGAGACAATGGGTATTGTGCTCGGCCTTGAGGCGCGTCGCATTCAGTTCACCCCGGATCTCATGCCGTCCGACATCGTCGGCAGCGAGGTCCTGGAAGAAAGCCCCGGCGGCAAGCGCAGCTTCCGCTTTATTGCCGGACCGATTTTCAGCCAGTTGCTCATGGCCGATGAGATCAATCGCGCGAGCCCGCGCACGCAGTCCGCGCTGCTGCAGGCAATGCAGGAGCAGCATGTCACGGTTGCCGGCAATCGCCACGACGTTCCGCGCCCGTTTCACGTGCTCGCGACGCAGAATCCCATTGAGCAGGAAGGCACCTATCCGCTGCCGGAAGCGCAGCTCGATCGTTTCCTGATGCAGATCGATGTGGATTATCCGGACCGCGACGCAGAGCGCAAAATCGTGTTCGACACGACGGGCGCCGAAGAAAGCAAGCCGAGGCCCACCATGACTGCTGATGAGCTCCTGGCGGCGCAGCGGCTGGTGCGGCGGCTGCCCGTGGGCGAGTCGGTTGTCAACGCCATTCTGACGCTTGTGCGCTCCGCCCGGCCCGGTCCCGATATGCCCGAGGTCAGCAAGGTGATTTCTTGGGGTCCGAGCCCGCGCGCGAGCCAGGCGCTCATGCTGGTTGCTCGCGCCCGCGCGCTGATCGATGGACGGCTCTCTCCTTCAATTGATGACGTGCTCGCCATGGCCGAGCCCATTCTCAAACACCGCATGGCGCTTACGTTTGCCGCCCGTGCCGACGGCGAAAGCATGGATGCAGTGATCGGCAAGCTCAAGTCGCGCATCGGATGACGCGATAGTGGTCGAGCGCCAGGCACCGAGGCAGGAGGCAAAGGCAGCGCAGCATGCCAGCGGCGCCGCGCGCGTGCTGGCGGAATCGCTGCCACGTCTCATTCTCGAAGCGCGCCGCATCGCCGCAACCGTGATCCATGGCCTGCATGGGCGGCGCCGCGCCGGACCAGGAGAGAATTTCTGGCAATACCGCAGATTCTTGTCCGGGGAGCCCGCGCGCCGCGTGGATTGGCGTCGTTCCGCCCGCGACGATCACCTTTATGTGCGCGAACGTGAATGGGAGGCTGCGCACACCGTCTGGATCTGGGCGGATCGCTCCCCATCCATGCTGTTCTCCTCGCCTCTGGCGCACACATCAAAGCTTGAACGAGGCATGATCATAGCGTTCGCGTTGGCGGAGATCCTGGTACAGGCCGGCGAGCGGATCGGCGTCCCCAACCTGATGCGTCCAACCGGCAGCCGCAACGTGCTGGACAAGCTTGCGAATGCAATCATCCACGATGCAAGCGAGCGGCCAAGCCTGCCGCAATCTTTCGCGCCATCATCTCTTGCCGAGATGGTCGTTGTCTCCGACCTGTGGAGCCCTACATCAGCCGTATGCAAGACTTTGTCTGGGCTTGCAGCCAATGGCGCCCACGGACACGTGGTGCAGGTCGTCGACCCAGCGGAAGAGACGTTTCCCTATTCTGGGAGGATCGAGTTCATCGAGCCGGAAGGCGCGGGCTCGATCACCGCCGGGCGGGCGGAAGCCTGGAAGGGAGAATACGAGACGCGCGTGGCGCATCATCGCGCCGCAATCCGGGCCGAGACCGACCGACTCGGCTGGAGCTTCACCATTCATCGCACTGACCGTCCTTCTGCGGAACTTCTCCTTGCGTTGCATGGACGTCTCAGCGCACCGCCCGCCGGCGCGCAGATGAGCGCACACGCGCGCCTGGCGGGGCAGATCGCGCCCACACCATGATGCGAGGCGCACAGGCATGATGCTCCCGCTCGGTTTCGCGCAGCCTTTGGTCCTGCTCGCACTGCTCGCTCTGCCGGTCCTCTGGTGGCTGTTGCGGCTGATCCCGCCGCAGCCGCGGCGGATCGCATTTCCGCCGGCCCAACTCCTGTTCGACATAACGCCAAAACAAGAGACACCGCGCCGTACACCATGGTGGCTCACGCTGCTGCGTCTCGCTCTGGCCGCGCTTGTCATCATCGCCGCCGCGGGTCCCCTGTGGAATCCCCCCATGGCCACTACCGCGGCCAAAGCCCCCCTGGCGCTGTTGATTGATGATGGTTTCCCGGCAGCCGCGACCTGGGATATCCGAATGCGGACCGTCGAGGATCTGATTGCCCGTGCGGAGGCCGACAATCGCGCGGTCGCGCTTGTCCCATTGTCGGAGCCGAGCCGCGACATCTCCTTCGAGTCGGCAGCCGCGGCGCGCGTGCGCCTCAAGCAGATCAAGCCCAAGCCGCACGTGGTTGAACGCGCGGACGCACTGCCAAGCCTCGGCCGGTTTCTCGGCGCCACGCCGGAAGTGGAGTTGATCTGGCTCACTGACGGGGTTGATCTTGGCGGCGGGAGTGATTTTGCTGCTGCGCTTGCTCGACTGATCGAACGACGGCCCGTCACGGTCTTCGAGGGCGGGATTGCGCCTGCCCGTGCACTCGCCGGCGCCGACAATGCTGCCGGTGAGCTCACGGCCAAGGTCTTGCGCGCAAATGCAAGCGGCGCGGAAACCGGCATCGTGCGAGCACTCGACCTCAAGGGGCTCCCGCTCGGTGACGCGAGCTTTACCTTCGCAGAAAGCGAACGCGAGACCGACGCAAAGCTCACGATGCCTGTTGAGATTCGCAATGACATCGCACGGCTGGAAATTGCGGGTGAACACTCGGCGGGCGCAGTCGCGCTCCTCGACAAGCGCTGGCGCAGACGCTCGGTCGGCGTTGTGACAGGCGCAAGCGCCGATACCGCTCAACCACTACTCGCCTCAACCTATTACCTTAGCCGTGCACTCGGGCCGTTCGCCGATTTGCGTCTGGCCGAGCAAACCTCTCCTGCCCAGGCGGTGAGCCAATTCATTGACGCGCATTTGTCCATGTTGATTCTCGCCGATGTCGGCAACGTGGCGGAAGCGCGCGAGGCGCTTTCGCGCTGGATTGAAGACGGAGGCGTTCTCGTGCGCTTCGCCGGGCCACGGCTTGCGGCTGCCGACGACGATCTTGTTCCGGTGAAACTGCGGCGCGGCGGGCGCATTCTTGGAGGCAGCCTCTCCTGGGAGCAGCCCCAGCCCTTGGCACCCTTTCCGCGCGAAAGCCCGTTCTTCGGAATGGCAGTCCCGACCGATGTCTCAGTGAGCCGTCAGGTGCTCGCGGAGCCCGATTCCACCCTCACCGAACGGACCTGGGCAACGCTCGCGGACGGCACGCCCTTGGTCACTGCGCAGCGGCGCGGGAAAGGCCTGATCGCGCTCTACCACGTCACCGCAGATACGCGCTGGTCAGACCTTCCGCTCTCGGGCACATTCGTCGAGATGCTCAAGCGGATCGTCTCATTTGCGAATTCAAGCGCAGCGGAAGGATCCGGCGCGGAGAAACGCGCGGAGCGCGAGGTCTTGCCGCCCACGCGCATCCTCGACGGCTTTGGCGTATTCGGAGCGCCGCCTGCGAATGCGCGTTCAGTCCCAACCGCCTATACCGGCCGGGCTACATTCGACCACCCGCCTGGCTTTTACGGGCCGCCCGAAGGTCTTCTTGCCGTCAACACGCTTGCACCAGCCGACCGGCTGGCGCCACTCGACGTATCCGCGCTCAATGCACGCGTGGAGCCCTATCGCGTGAGCGAACCGCAGGACCTGCGCGGACCAATCCTGGTGACCGCACTTGCACTGGTCGCGCTTGATGCGCTGATCGTCTTCCTGCTTGCCGGCGGAATCGGACAGATCATGCGCGGGCGACCGCGCGCGACCGCTGCGGCCATTGCAGCTGTCCTCTTTGCAGCCACGCTTATGCCTGCTCCTCGCGCATCGGCGCAGACCAGCGAGGAGCAGGCGCTCAAATCCACACTCGAGACTCGCCTTTCCTATGTCATCACCGGCGACGCCGAGGTCGATCGTATCAGCAAGGCGGGGCTGCAAGGCCTTACGCTCTTCCTCGCGCAGAGAACCGCGTTGGAAGCGGGCGAGCCGATCGGGCTCGATCCGGCTCGCGATGAGCTTGCGTTTTATCCGCTGATCTACTGGCCGATCGTTCCGAGCGCGCCCAAACCCTCACGCGAAGCGCTCGAGCATATCGATGCCTACATGAAGCAAGGCGGCACCGTTCTTTTCGACACGCGCGACGCGGTCGAAGCGCCGCCCGGTCCGGGCGGGACCAGCCGCGGGCCGGGGATGCTGGCGTTGCGTGCCATTTTGTCTTCGCTCGACATACCCGAGCTCGAGCCCGTGCCGCGCGAGCATGTGCTGACCAAGACATTTTACCTGCTGCGGGATTTTCCCGGCCGTTTCAATACCGGCCAACTTTGGGTCGAGGCGCTGCCGGCCCTCGATGACGAAGAGCTGGCGAGCCGCCCCGCGCGTGCCAGTGACGGCGTGTCCTCAATCCTCATCACGTCGAACGATTTTGCCGGCGCCTGGGCGATGCGACAGGACGGCCAGGCCATGCTGCCGCTGGTTTCGGCCGAGCCGCGCCAGCGCGAGTTCGCGTTCCGCGCCGGCGTCAACATCGTGATGTACACGCTCACCGGTAACTACAAGGCCGATCAGGTGCACGTTCCGGCTTTGCTGGAGCGGCTCGGACAGTAAATGAATTTTGGAATTTCGTTTTCCCCGATCGTACCAACCTACATCATGTGGGCGGCGGTCGCCGTGGCGGCAGCAGTTGCAGTCCTGCTCGCCGCAGCGCGCAGCCGCGGTGCTCTGGCGCGCGCAGTGGCACTTGCATTGTTCGTCCTTGCGCTCGCGAACCCCTCCATCACGCGCGAGGACCGCGATCCCCTCACCTCGGTGGCCGCCGTCGTCGTGGATAGGAGCGCAAGCCAGGAATTCGGCGATCGCACCAAACAGACGGAGGCCGTGCGCGCGGAGCTCGCGGAACGGCTTGCCCGCATCCCCGGTTTGGAAGTGCGTTTTGTGGAGGCCGGCCAAGCTGACGGAGAGACCGACGGCACGCGGCTGTTTACGGCGTTATCGGCTGCGCTCAGCGACGTGCCCCACGACCGGGTCGCAGGCGCCATCCTGATCACAGATGGACGCGTGCATGATGTCCCGGGCGATACCGCGGCGCTCGGCTTTGCCGCCCCGCTGCACGCGCTGATTACCGGCCACAAGAACGAGCGCGATCGTCACGTCGTGCTCACAGCTGCTCCACGTTTTGGCATCGTCGGTCAGAGTCAGAGCATCAGCTTTCGGATCGAGGATCAGGGCGAGGGGCCGCCGACCGCCCGAGTGACGGTGCGGCGCGATGGCGAGACGATCGAAAATCGCAACGTGCGTATCGGGACGAATGTCACCATCAGCGTGCAGATTCCCCATGCCGGACCCAATATCATCGAGATCGAGGCATCGCCGCTGGAAGGCGAGCTTACTGAAATCAACAATCGCGCCGTCGTTTCCATCGACGGGGTACGCGACAAGCTACGCGTTCTTCTCGTATCCGGCGAGCCGCATGCCGGCGAGCGCACCTGGCGCAACCTCCTGAAGTCTGATCCCAGTGTCGACCTCGTGCACTTCACCATCCTGCGGCCACCGGAGAAGCAGGACGGCACGCCGATCAATGAACTCTCATTGATCGCGTTCCCGACCCGCGAACTGTTTCAGCAAAAGATCAACGATTTCCAGCTCATCATCTTTGATCGATATGCGCGCCAAGGTGTACTGCCCATCATCTATTTCGATAACATCGCGCGCTATGTCCGCCAGGGCGGTGCCGTGCTTGTTGCGGCGGGACCCGATTACGCCAGCCAGACCAGCATCTGGCGCACGCCGCTCGACGTGATTCTGCCGGCGGAGCCGAGCGGGCGCACGACTGACGGTGCCTTCCATCCTCGGCTGACGGACTTGGGCAAGCGCCATCCGGTAACCCGCGGCCTTGAAGGCGCCGACGCAGACCCTCCCCATTGGAGCCATTGGTTCCGCCTGGTGGATACGCGTGCCGCAAAGGGCACGGCGGTTCTGCAGGGTCCAAACGACAAGCCGCTCCTTCTGCTCGCGCGCGAAGGAGAGGGCCGGGTCGCGCTTCTCCTCTCCGATCATATTTGGCTGTGGGCGCGAGGGTATGAGGGCGGCGGACCGCATATCGATCTGCTCCGCCGCCTGTCGCACTGGTTAATGAAGCAGCCCGATCTGGAGGAGGAGGCGCTTCGCCTCACGGTAAGGGGCCGCGACCTCACCGTTCAGCGCCAGACGATGTCGGACGGCGTTAACGAGGTGATGCTGACTGCGCCTTCCGGCAAGACCCGCAACTTGACACTGTCGCCTGCGGAGCCGGGGGTCTGGCGCTCGACCATCCAAGTCACGGAGCTCGGGCTGTGGCACGCAACCGACGGCACGCTCAATGCGCTTGCCAATGTCGGCCCGGCAAACCCCCGCGAGTTCAGCGAGGTGACTTCGACCCCCGAGGTGCTGGAGCCGCTCGCGCATGCAACCGGAGGCGAAGTGGTGCGGGTCGAGGATGGCAATGGCGTACACGTGCCGCGCGTTCTTGCCGTGCGTTCAAGCGACACCTACAGGGGCGATGACTGGCTCGGATTGCGCATCCGGGAAGCGAGCGTGGTGCGCGGGATCGGCGTGCTCCCGGTGTTCGCCGGGCTCATCGGCCTCCTGCTGCTCATCGGCAGCCTCGCGCTGACCTGGCTGCGCGAAGGCCGCTGACGCTACTTCGCCATCACGCCCTCTGCGGCCGCCATGACACCGATCTTGGGGTTCTGTGCACAAAAGGCTGTGAGCTTCTCGGTCTTTACCTTGAGCTTGTCCGGCTCGAAGAGCGCCGCGTCTTCTTCATCGGTGTAATAGCCGTCGAGCCAAACCGTGAGCGACGCGATCGTCTCCTTTGGCAACTCGATAAAGTCCTTACATTTGAGCATCGACAAATTGATGATCTGCCCATGGACCGCCCCCACCGCCACCGCTAGAGCAAAAAGTAGTTTGAGAAGTTTCAAGGGCGTTCATCCCGTCGCGATCCGCGATTAGTGCTAACCCTAATCCGTGACCAGGGTCAAAACCGATTGGTGCTTAGGGATAATAAGCGATTCGCGAGCTCATCCGGCATTCCAGTCGGGACGAATTGAACCGGAGACTCCCTCGAAAGCGCCCTCCTTGAGCTCGCAGACGAGAAGCCGTTCCGGATCGACCGGTCCGGGCATGGTGGCGCGACCCTTCGGGATCGGCCTGAAACCCGCCTTGCGGTAATAGGGCTCGTCACCGACCAACACAACTAGTTGATGTCCAGCGCTCCTTGCCTCCGCCAACGCGCGTTCGATCAAAGCGTAACCAATCCCGCGCTCGCGAAAGGGCGGCTCGACCGTGAGCGGACCGAGCAGCAGCGCCTTGGTCGTGCCCACGCGAATCGGAGAAAGCCGAACCGAACCGACGAGCAGCGTGCCAATGCGCGCGGTGAACGACAAGTCGAGCCGGTGCGGCATTCTTTCGCGCAGACGGTATGCCGACTTCGCGAAGCGGCCGGGACCAAAGGTACGCTCGTGCAGGCGTTCGACCGCCATCACGTCGTCGGCCGTTTCCACAAGAATGGTCAATGAGAGATCCGTCAAGGGCGGTGTTGCCCTTCGGCCAGGAAAGCCGCGACGGCGGGGCTGGCCTTAAGCCGCGACAAGTCCTGCGCCGTTGGAAGTTGTGGCTTGTCGCGCGCGGCATTGACCATGCAAAGAAATCCGAGCGGCTCGCCTGCATCGGCTCGGAACTGGTGCCAGGTCATGGAAGGCACGGTGATGAGGTCATACAGCTCGATTGCTTTCACTTCGTCTCCAACGAGGCAATGGCCTCGGCCGCGCAGAACCAGGAGTGCATGCATGTGCTCATGCCGCTCAAGGGTCGAATATCCACCCGGGGCGACCTCGAAATAACGCAGCTCCCCCTGCATTTGCGGATCGGAAAACAGCACCTGGCGCGTGATCGTTTTGAACAGGGCGCGGCCATCCTCCTTGTAAGGCAGCTCTTCGACTCCCTGCCAGCGGTAATCTTTGGCTCTGCGATGCACGGGTTTATCGCTGCTCGTCATCGTTTGCTCTTGTAAGCATGATCATGCACCTCGGCGACAAAGGCCGCGGTTGCCTCCACAAGCTGTGTCTTTGCTTCCAGCAGCGCGCCGCCGATCAGCAACATGACGTCCACTCCATAGAAATCAAGCATTTCAGGCACACGCACCGTCGTCATCCCGCCGGCCGGCACGGGTAGAGCCGCTTGCAATCCGCCCTCCTCCTCCCGTGCTCTGCGCGCCAGCATGCGGCAGGTATCTGGGGTGTAGCCGAAGCGTCCGCCATAGTTCGGGAACACCACGGCATCGGCACCGAGAATGCGAAAGAGCTTGCCGAGGAGGAGCACGGGAGCAATTCGCGCGGCACCGGCCATGCTGGGGTGAGCGAGGAAGGCCAGGTAGGGATTTTCGCGCACCAGCCGGTGGAAGTTCGAAAGTCCCATGATCATGGGCGCGACCATGACGGTGTCGAGCCCAGCCGCCGTCGCAATCGCGATCTGATCGCGCATGCTGTCGAGATCACCCGAAAGGCTCGGCACATAACGCACCGAGTGCTGCGGTCGGGTGCGGGCAAGCGCCTCGACAACGGCTTCGAGGCGGGCCTTGAACGGAGAGTAGACCTGATCGGCCAGCCCATGATCATCCTTGATATAATCAATGCCACCGAGCGCGAAGCGAACCGCGAGTTCCGCAAGCCCCTTCGGGGGCAAGCCCTGAGGTTTGAGCGCCGAGCACGTCAAAGCCCTGCCGTAAGCGCCGGCCCGCCCGCGCAATCCGTCAACCCCATGCCGCGGGCCGCCGAAGAATTTGATGAGCTCGGCCGGAAGATCGATATCGTGGAGCACGACGTCCGGCTGAAGCGAGCTGTTCCCAAACAGCATATTGAGGAGTTGGCCCGGATCCTGCCCCACGGTTTCCTGTGCCAAGCCGATTCGAACCTCGAACAACCCATTGGCCTGCTCGCGGATAGCTTCGACCTGGCCGATGATCTCGGAGCGGACGAATGCATCCTCGATCGCCGCGACCGGCATCTCGACGCTTTGCTCAACTGCAATGGCGCGGGCGCGCGCCTCGACCGCACGAGCCTCGCTGTGTACGTGATAGGTGACGTGGAGGCGGGGGTGCACGTTCGCCACCTCACCACCATTCGCTTATAGGCGCGCCGCCGAGCACTTCGGCAATGCGCGCGCGCGTGGCGCGCGTCGTATCGTCGGGCAGATTTTCGAGCGGAAAAAAGCCGTGCGCCACGATCTCATGATTGGGCCTGGGCATTGCCGATTGCCGGAATTCGCGCACGACGAACAGGGCGACATGGTCGCGACGGGAGACGCGCCTGTTGAAGAACACGGCGTGCAGCTGAGCTGGTCCCGTCAGCTCGATGTTGCCCTCCTCATGCAACTCGCGCGCAAGGGCATGTAGCAGTGTCTCGCCGAGCTCAACCCCGCCTCCCGGGAGATGCCATCCCGCGACATAGCTGTGCTTGACCAAAAAGATGCGGGCGCTGCCGTCGATGATCAACGCGCGTACGCCCAGCGTCATGGCACGCGCAAAGCGCCAATAGAAGTGGAGCACGCGGCGAATAGCGGGCTCGCAAGCGCGGCGCACGGCGTCAGGACGCATTCGCCTCCCCGTTGTTGCCAAGACGTGCGCCTTTGATCACCGTTGCGGCGGCGCCTTTCCTGCTTAGAACATCTTTAGTATTAAGGGCAGTCCTCCATCGCCGGGCAGCGGGTTCCCATGAAGCGTTTTGCGGAGCTTACCGAACAGGAGATCCTCGCCCTCGCCATTACCAACGAGGAAGAGGACAGCCGCATCTATCGCGGGTTTGCGGAGGGCCTGCGGGAAAAATTCGGAGCTTCGGCGAAAGTACTCGACGAAATGGCTGACGAGGAGGTGCGCCACCGCAAAATGCTGTTTGATCTCTACCGCAGCAAGTTCGGAGAATACCTTCCGCTTATTCGCCGCCAGGACGTGCAGGGCTTCATCCAGAAGAAACCGCTATGGCTGGCGCGCCCGCTTGGGCTCGAGGAAGTGCGCAAATTCGCCGAAACCATGGAGTTCGAGGCGGCCCGCTTCTATCGCAAGGCGGCGCATTCCACGCGTGACGCTTCGGTCCGCGAGTTGCTGCTCGAGCTCGCCGAAATCGAGGACCAGCATGAGAATCTCGCGCAAAAGCTCGGCCAACAGATCCTGACCAAAGCGGCGCGCGCAAGCGAGGACGAGACGGCACGTCGCATGTTCGTGCTGCAATATGTGCAGCCCGGCCTGGCGGGACTGATGGATGGGTCGGTATCGACCTTGGCGCCTTTGTTTGCGGCGGCATTCGCAACCCACAACACCTGGGAAACCTTCCTGGTCGGGCTCGCCGCCTCCGTCGGCGCCGGCATCTCCATGGGCTTTGCCGAGGCGCTGTCCGACGACGGCTCTCTCACCGGACGCGGCGCTCCGCTGGTCCGGGGCGCGGTCTGCGGCCTCATGACGGCCATCGGCGGGCTCGGTCATACGCTTCCCTATCTCATTCCTAATTTCTGGACCGCAACCGCCATTGCCATTGTGGTGGTCGCGATCGAGCTCGCCGTCATTTCCTACGTCCGCCACCGTTATATGGACACGCCGTTTCTCGCGGCCGCGTTTCAAGTCGGGATCGGCGGCGCATTGGTATTTCTCGCCGGAATTGCGATCGGGAGCTCGTGAGGCAGATCACGTTCAAAAGCAGTACAATTGCTCCGTACGGAGTTGCCGGACATGAAGCATGCACTGGACTCGGCTGCCCCGCTTTTGCTTGCCAAGTGCCGTCGCGAGGGCATCCTTGCGGACCTGCCCCTGCATGGAAACAAGCTCCGAGCCGGCGACATGATCCTGACCGGCGCATGCTGTGGCATCACAAAGGTCGCCGCGGGACAGATGTTCGCGAGCTGTTTTGCAGATTTTCCGCCGCTTCAAATTCAGTTTGCGCTGCGAAGCGCCTTGACAGAGCGTTGCTTCGCTCTTGTAATCAAGCGATCAACGCACAACAAACAATAAACGGAAGAAAGCTCGTTCTGGGAGGATGCAATGTTTTTACGCAAACACGTGGGCTTCTTGGGCGCGCTGATTCTGGCCGCGCTTTTGCTGGGCACAACATCTGCTGCCGCCCAGGATGTGGGAAAGAAGATCAAGATCGGCGTGGTGTACGATTACAGCGGTCCGCTGGCGGCCGGCGGCTCAGAGCTTCACGCGCTCGGCACCAAGATCATGATCGACTATTTCAACAAAAACGGCGGGATCGAAGGTTATCAGATCGAGCCGATCTACGCTGATGCGCAGAGCAAGCCGGAGGTTGCCATCAACGAGGCGATGCGGCTGATCGAGCAGGAGAAGGTCGATATCCTGCTGGGCTTTTTCTCCTCGGCGCAATGCGTGCCCATCGCCGCGCGCGTGGATCAAGTGAAAAAATTCATGTGGATCACCACCTGCATTTCTTCGGCCGTGCTTGAGAACCGCCATTTGAAATACGTCTTCCGCGCGCAACCGAGCGGGCGCCAGTTCGGCCTGGCCTCGACCGGATTCGTCGCTGCCTATTCGCAGGAGAAGTTTGGCAAGGCGCCGAACGGCCTGCGTATCGCCATTATCCACGAGGACGGAGCATACGGCGTCGACGTGTCGCGAGGCGTTGAGGAAGGCGCCAAGCAGGCAGGATTCAATATCGTCGTCAACGAGGGCTATTCCGCGACGGCGCCCGACTTGTCGTCGCTCGTGATCAAGCTCAAGCGTGAACGCCCGGATGTCGTCTTTCACACCGGATACAATCCCGATATCACCCTCTTCCTGCGGCAAGCACGCGAGATGGGCCTGCGCTTTAGTGCATTGATTGGGCACGGCGCCGGCTACGGGGTGTACGACAAGCTCAAGGAGGGGCTCGGGAGCGACGTGAACTATTTCTTCAATGTTGACCCGATCTCGATCTGGCTCACCAGCGAGAAGGCGCTCAAGCCGGGGCTGCCGGAAATCATCAAGGTGGTCGGCGAGGAATACACGAAGGCTCGTCCAGGGACCGTGATCAAGTCGGCCCATGTCGGCATGGCGGCGAGCAATACCTACGTGCTGCTGACCGAGGTCTTGCCGCGCGCCATCAAGAAATACGGTGGGTTCGATGCCGACGCACTACGCAAAGCGGCACTCGAACTGGATCTGCCCGAGGGCGGCACCATGCTTGGCTTCGGTGTCAAATTCGCTGACGAGGAGACGATTGCCTCCGGGCAGAACGAGCGCGCCTTCCCGGTCATCATCCAGTATATCGATGACAAGTCCTACGTTGTGTGGCCCAAGAGCATGCAGGCACGCGAGCCGGTCCTGCCGCTGCCAGCGTCGTCCCCTTATGCCAAGCGGTGATCCGTTCAACCGGGGCCGTCATTCCGGGAATCAGGGCTTTTCATGAGCCTCGTGTTACTGGTTTCCCGGATCCCTCGCTACGCTCGGTCCCGGGAATGACGCCCTTTGTGATTTGACTTTGGTGGATACGAACTACCTGCTCGCCACATAGGGTCTGACCATCTTGGCCGGATCGATCATGCGGTCGAACTCGGCCTCGCTGACAAATCCCAGCTTGAGGGCCGCTTCCTTCAGCGTCAGGTCATGCTCCATGGCATAGTGGGCAATCTTCGATGCCTTGTCGTAACCGATCACCGGCACGAGCGCCGTGACAAGCATGAGCGAGCGCTCCACGTGTTCCTTGATGCGCTTGTGATTCGGCTGCGTGCCCTCGACCAGGTATTTGCGGAAATTCGTGCATCCGTCGGTGATGATCGTGATCGAGTGCATGACGTTGAAGATCATCAATGGCTTGTAGACGTTCATTTCGAGGTGCCCTCCGGCGCCTCCGAAGCCGACCGCGACATCGCTGCCCATAACCTGGACTGCGATCATCGCCAGCGCTTCGGTCTGCGTCGGATTCACCTTGCCGGGCATGATGGAAGAACCCGGCTCGTTCTCGGGGAGCTTGAGCTCGCCGAACCCGGCGCGCGGGCCGCTCGCCAGCAGCCTTATGTCGTTGGCGATCTTGTAGAGGGATACGGCGAGCGTGCGCAGCGTGCCCGAAAGCTGCACCAGCGCGTCGTGCGCGCCGTGCACGGCGAATTTATTTGGTGCACTGACGAAAGGCAGGCCGGTTAATTTCGCAATCTCGGCCGTGGCAGCTTCCGCAAAGCCCGGCGCGGCATTGATGCCGGTTCCGACCGCGGTGCCCCCAAGGGCCAGCTGATACACGCCCTTGAGCGCATCCGCGATACGATCGAGATCGTCGGCGAGCATCCCGGAATAGCCCGACCATTCCTGGCCGAGCGTGAGCGGGGTCGCGTCCTGCATGTGGGTGCGGCCGATCTTGACGATGTCATCCCATTCGGCAGCCTTGCGCGCAATGGCGTCGCGTAGGGCTTTTACTGCCGGGATCAGCCGCTCCTTCGTGCTGGTCGCGGCGGCGATGTACATGGCGGAAGGAAACGTGTCGTTCGACGATTGCGACATGTTGACGTGATCGTTGGGATGAACCGGCGTCTTGCTCCCGAGCGGCGTGCCCGCAAGCGCACAGCAGCGGTTGGAGATCACCTCATTCACGTTCATGTTGAATTGCGTGCCGCTGCCGGTCATCCACACGTGCAGTGGGAACATGTCGTGATGCTGTCCCGCCAGGATCTCGTCGCAGGCCTGCACGATCAGCCCATACCTCCTCTCGTCGAGGCGTTCGCCGGCATAGTTGGCAATGGCGGCGGCCTTTTTCAGAATTGCATAGGCGGTGATCATTTCAGACGGCATGAGGTCTTTGCCGATGGTGAAATATTCGAGCGAACGCTGGGTTTGCGCGCCCCAAAGCTTGTCGGCAGGAACACGGATTTCCCCGAGACTGTCGGTCTCTATGCGGAAGTTACCCATCGCCTGTGCCTCCTCAGCGCTGATGGCTCACTTCGACCGAAAGGGCATCGCAACGCCGACCGCTACGGGATCACGCGCGGGTGGCCGTGCACGGGCGCTCGCGTTTACCTGTTGAAATTGTAGCGAATGTAAGCGTCGCGATTTGTGGGATTGTTCCCCAAGCCGCCGTTAAGCGGAAAAGAGTGATTGAACTGCGTGATCCGTTCGCTGGGGTTGCTGATCGGGGGCGGGTTATAAGGTGCAACCGCCTGCGGCTGCGCCAGCAATGGCGTTCGCGGCAGCTGTCCCGGCGATGAAACCGGCGGAACGAAGTTGGCACTGCCGCGCGGGATGTTGACGGCGCGGTCTGCATGTTTCTTCGTCTTTTGCCTGTCCTGAACGGCTCGTTTCGGCTGCGTGGGCGTTTGCGGCTCTTCCACCATGATGCTCGGCACGGAGAAGGGATCGGTGACCTTCGACTGCGCCAAGGCCAGGTCTGACCCGAAGCCGCAAACTAGGACGAAGAGGGCAAGAGCGAGCGCCTTCGGCCCGGTGATCATAAGAGACATCACAAACGCGCCCTCCAAAGGGCAATTAAAGAAAGAGCGCCGAATACCGGACTTCGGCATCCGGATCAACGCAACGGTCTGGCGAGAATATATATATATGGCGCGGACTGCTCTCGCACAGGAGGCAGGGACGGCACTGCCTTTTCCGCTGTGGCGCCAAGAGAGCGGCCTGGACCCGCCTGCTGCAGTCCGCGCGTTTACTTAATGTCGAGGGGACAACTTTGGTTCCCCAATGGTCTAGCGCCAGAAAGGCAGGCGGAAGCGTGGGCGTTGATACCAAAATTCGGTCGACTGATGGCCTCGCCGGACCGCAATCCCTCCTTGCGGCTCGCCGCTCAGCAGGACCACGAAATCCGTGCCCTTGCCGGTCTCCGGGCTCAAGTCCTCGTCCGAAATGACGAGGGATGACCGCGGCGACGCCATCTCGGCGAGACGAGCGACCTCCGGCGGGATCACGATGCGGTCGAGTGCGGCCTTGGCGTCGCCCGGCTCCTTCGCTGCCGGCTCTACCTGAGGCCCTTCGCTCGCTCCCGCGCGGCCCTCGACCCCGTCGCCATGCGGACGGCCGCTGTCCAATGAGACGACGCTCCATCGCATGGCGGTGTCGTCATTCGTCCGCTCCATGGCGGTAAAGACATGGGTGCCGATCGGGCGTTCGGGTTCCAGGATTGTGACGGCAGTTTCCAGGATCGGCGCAAACGCGCGGCGGACATAGAGGCGCTGCGTCTTGCGGCTGATAAATACGGAGATCGGTTGGAGCGCGCGCGCGAACTCGCGCGCTGACTCTGCCGTCGCGACCCGCGCGGCCTCTGCGCTCTCCGCGGCCTCGCGTAGAGGCGCGAGGGCATCGAGCTTCGATTGCAGCTCGGCGTCTGCGGCAGTTAATTGCGCCTGCAATTGTTCGAGTCTGGCGGCCGCCTTGGTCCTGGTGTCCGCAGCGCGCTCCTTTTGCTTGTCCGAGATTGCAGAGCTGAGCGCTTTATCGGCGGCGGCCATTTGCTCCTCGGCTCTGCGCTTGAGATTTTCCGCCGTGCGCACTGCCGTCCTTGCTTGCGCCGTCGCCCGGGACGCCGTCGCGGCGGCCTGCTTTGCCGCGGCAGCCTTCCTGGCCGCATCCTCCGCCTCCGCGGCGCGCGCCGCGGCAAAAGCATCGGCACCGGGCTTCGACGTGAACAGAGCCTTGTGGGCGATCTCAACGGGCGCCACGTTGCTGGGGGCTACGATCACCCGCATCCCCACCTTGGTCAGGCCGAATAAGCGCTCGGCGAAATCGTAAGGCATGCGCACGCAGCCATGGGACGCCGCATATCCCGGCAGTGGCCCGCCGTGGAGCGCGATGCCCGACCAGGTGAGGCGCTGCATGTGGGGCATGTACGCATCGTCATAAAGATTCGAGTAGTGCTCCGCCTCCTTCTGAATGACACTGAATATGCCGGCAGGGGTCTCGCGTCCTTTCTGGCCGCTCGACACTGGCGCGCGCAGAATCCAACCGGTGGCGTCGTAGAGCGTGATCCGCTGCTCGGGCAACGAAACGATCGCGATTACCGGCTCGCCGGCGACACGCGACTGGATGGACTCGACCGGGCTTTCCATCCGAGCAGTTCTGGCCGCCACCTGATCCTGCGCTGCGATCAGCGCCGCCAGACCGCCAGCCAGAGCAATGCCCGCGAACGATAGATGCTTCATGAAACCTGCCCGGTTTTTTCCTGCATTTCGCAGGATATCCCACTTACGAGGCGAAGTGTTACCGGGAACTCGCGGTAAAAAGATTAACAATCAGCGGCAATAATGGGGCGTCATTCGGGAGCCCGCCTCAGTCGGCGTAGTCTCTTGAATCCTCCTCCACACCTGCTCCGGAGTGAGCGGCATTTCGAGATCGGTAATGCCGAGCGGCGACAGCGCATCGAGCGCCGCGCTCATCACGGCGGCGGGCGCGGCAATCGCGCCTGCTTCGCCGCAGCCCTTCGCACCAAGGGGATTGTGCGTGCAGGGCTGACTCTCGTCGCATTCAGCAACGAAGGACGGCAGATCATCGGCGCGCGCGAGCGCGTAGTCCATGAATGAGCCGCTCATGAGCTGACCGTCGGAGTTGTAGGCACAGCGCTCCAGCAGCGCCTGGCCAACGCCTTGCGCGATCCCACCGTGGATCTGCCCGTGTACGATGAGGGGATTGATGACGGTCCCGATATCGTCGACGGCCCAGTAGCCCACAATCTCGATGCATCCGGTCTGCGGATCGATCTCAACCTCGCAGACGTGGGCGCCATTGCTGAACGCAAAGCTCGGCGGGTCGTAGGCAGCCTCGCCGGCAAGCCCTGGTTCTATGGTATCGAGCGCAAGATTGTGCGGGATGTACGCGGCTTGCGCGACCGCTTGCAATGGCATTTGCCGGTCGGTGCCCGCCACGGAAAAAATGCCATCGGCAAATTCGACGTCGCCAACCGCGGCTTCGAAAAGGTGGGCGGCGATCAGCTTGCCCTTGGCGATGATCTTGTCTGCCGCGCGCGCGATCGCCGAGCCGCCGACGGCGATGGTGCGCGAGCCGAAGGTTCCGGTACCATAGGGGACCAAATCGGTGTCGCCCTCGATCACTTCGATCTGCTGCACCGGAACGCCAAGCCGCGACGACAGGATCTGCGCCAGCGAGGTTGCATGCCCCTGACCGTGATTATGCGTGCCAAGCGCGGCACGAACCCAGCCGTCCGGCTCGACCCGCACAGCGGCGGATTCGTAAAAGCCCGCGCGCGCACCGAGCGCTCCCGCAAAACGCGAAGGCGCAATGCCTGACGATTCGACATAGCACGCAAGCCCGATGCCGCGCAGGCGCTGCCGCCCCATCGCCTCGGCGCGGCGCGCCTCAAATTTTTCGTAGCCGGCGAGCGTGGTCGCACGGGTAAAAATTTTCGGGAAGTCGCCGCAATCGTATGTTGGGCCAATGGGCGTCTTGTACGGCATCTCGTCCGGTTGAATGAGGTTGCGCCGGCGAAGCTCGCAACGATCCATGCCGAGCTTTCTCGCCGCGCAGTCGGCGAGCCGCTCGAGTACGTAGCAAGCCTCCGGACGGCCGGCGCCGCGATAAGCATCGGTCGGCGCCGTATTCGTGAATATGCCCGTGCTCTCAACGAAGATCGCGGGCGTGCGATAAACGCCGGCAAGGAGACTGCTGTAGATCGCACTCGGGATCGCCGCGCCGAAGGTCGAGACATAGGCACCGAGATTGGCAAAGGTACGCACGCGCAAGCCGAGAAAATGACCTTGCCCGTCGAGGGCGAGCTCGGCCTGCGTCAAGTGATCGCGGGCTTGATTGTCGCCGACGAAACTTTCGCTGCGCGTTGCTGTCCAAGCGATGGGACGATGCAGCCGGCGCGCTGCCCAAGCGAGGATCGCCTCCTCGGGGTAAAGCTTGCCCTTGTAGCCGAAGCCGCCGCCGACATCGGGCGCAATGAGGCGCAACGTGCTCTCCGGGATACCAAGCTGCTCCGTCACCAGGCGGCGGATGTGATGGGGTACCTGGGTTGCGCTGTAGAGCGTGAGCTTGCGTGCTGCCGATTCCGGAAGCGCGACGACGGCGCGTGGCTCGATCGCCGCTCCAATGAGCCGGTTATTGACGAGCTCAAGCGCGATGATGTGGGCCGCCGACGCAAAGGCGGCCCGCACCGCGGCCTCATCGCCGCGCACCCACCGGAAGCAGATATTGCCGGGCGCGCTCGCATGCAGATCATGCGCACCGCTTTGCGTTGCGGCGCGCACGTCCACGATCGCCGGCAGCACGTCATAGTCCACTGCGAGGCGCTCGCACGCATCCAGCGCCTGCTCGCGCGTCTCGGCAATGACCGCGGCAGCCGGCTCACCCACATGCCGCACCGTGTCGCGCGCGAGCGCAAAGCGAGCCGGCTCGGCCATGGGATGGCCGTCGTGCGAACGAATAATCCACAGCGGCCGCATCGGCTTGATGCCGTCGGCAGCCATGTCGCCTCCCGTCAAAGCTGCCACCACGCCGGGCATGGCGCGCGCTGCTGACGTATCGATCCTGCGGATCCGGGCGTGGGCGTGCACCGATCGCAAAAGAACGCAATGCAACGCGCCGGGCTCAAAAAGATCGGCAACAAAGCGCCCTTGACCGAGCAGAAACCGCCGGTCTTCAAGCCGGCGAAGCGGCGCGCCAATGCCTTGCCCCCACGCTTCCCTCCCCCGCACGCGGGGGAGCGAAAGGGCGGCGGCGCTGCGCTGTGCCCGGGACGTCGTGATTACTGCATCTCCTCGCGCACGAGATCGAGGCGCTCGAAGGCGGACTTGTCGGTGACCATGAACAAGTCGGCCTCGCCTGCCTTGGCTTCATGCCGAGCCCAGTTCCAGTGCGGAATGGTGAACACGTCGTGCTGCGACCATTCAAACGTCTTCTCTCCAATGGTTGAGCGGCCTTCACCGGCAACGACCAGGCAGACCACATTGTAGGTCGCCCGTTTCATGCGGGTCGGCGCATCGCGGTTAAGCCGCGCGGCATAGCAATCGAGCGTCGGCATCACGGCGCCGCCGGTTGCGGGATTGACGTAACGGATGGTGCGCGCGCCGTCAGGCCCGGGAGGAGCGCAAGCAAGCAGCCGGCGCGTCGCTTCACCGCAATAGCGGTATTTCGGCGAATTCATCGCGTTGTGGGTCGCGCCTTGCGCAATCAGCCCGGCCTCGCTCCACAAGCTCTCTTCCCCTTCATCCACTTGCCAGAACGCATTGTTGCGCGGATCGCCCGGTTCGAAGAAATGAGCATCGACTGCGCGGATCAGCGGCATGTTCGCGGCATCGAACCAGATGATGCGATGATCGCTTTCATTGATGTGGCCATGCCAGCCCATCGGCGGCGTGAGAATGAGATCGCCGGTCTTCATCTCGCACCGTCGTCCGTTGACGATGGTCACCGCACCCTCGGCGCGGGTGGCGAAGCGGATGGCAGCACCGGTATGCCGGTGCGGCCGGGCCCGATCGCCGGGATCGAGCACGGTGAACGCCGCAAGCAATGTGCTGGTCGTGGTCGTCTCTTGTCCGAATGCGGGATGCGCCATGATCAGCGCGCGCCGCTCGATGTCGTTGATGGACACTTCGCCGACGGAACGGTGCAGATAAGGCTCGACCTCGCGCCAATGCCAGATGAATGGAGTATCCGCCGCCTGC
Organism: uncultured Xanthobacteraceae bacterium; assembly: GCA_955652925.1. Lineage (GTDB taxonomy): Bacteria > Pseudomonadota > Alphaproteobacteria > Rhizobiales > Xanthobacteraceae > VAZQ01. Next base: position 23,619 of record CATPCO010000828.1, read on the forward strand.
GGCTTGATGGGCGTGATGCGCTGGTAGCGGTCCCACAATGGATGCAGGTGCCTCTGTTCAAGCTCCGAGACGAAGGAAGTGCCCTGAATTGCTCTTGCGGGTTCAGTCATGGTCCGGCTCCTGTTCAGAGCCGTCATTGCCGGGCTCGACCCGGCAATCCATCTGCTCGCGTGAAAGAGGGATGCGCGGGTCAAGCCTGCGCACGACGGATGCGTCGTCAGCTCTTCGGCAGCTTGGCGTCGACGTTGGATTCGTCGATGATGATATGCTTGATGAAGACGCGCGGCTCGACCTTGTCGCCTTTGAGAAAGGTTGCGAGGACGTCGACACCGAGCCTGCCCCACTCCACGGGATTGAGCTCGACCGTCATTGCGAGGTTGTCCTCCTTCACCGCGCGCAAGGCCGGGGGCACTCCATTCATGCCCGTCACCAGGGTCTTGCCCTTGCGTCCCGCGGCATTGACGGCCTGGACAGCGCCGAGCGCGACATCGTCATTGGCAGCGTAGATCGCGGCAAGATCGGGATTGGCGACCAGCACGTCCTCGGCCTGCTTGACGCCGCGCTCGCGTGTGAGCGGGCCATCCGCGCGGAAGACGATCTGGATGCCGGGATGCTTCGCCATCACCTCGCTATAGCCGTCGCCGAGATTCTTGAAGGTGGGAGCGCCGCTCGGTCCCATGAGGAGAGCGACCTTGCCCTTGTCACCCAGCTTTTTTGCCGTCCATTCCGCAATGTCGCGCCCGATCTGCTTCTCGTCCATGCCGACGTGGATCGTCTGGTTGGGCGAATTGGACGGGCGCGCGATGGAGACGATGGGGATCTTCGCGGCCGCCGCAGCGTCATAGGCGGCATTGACGCCAACGGCGTCGATTGGAGAAATCAGAATGCCCTTGACGCCACGCGCGACCAGGTCTTGCACGCCGTTGATCTGCTTGAGCTTGTCCTCGTTGGCGGAGACGGTCGCCACCTCCCATCCGAGCTCCTGCGCGCGTGCCCGGATGCCCCGCAGCATGGCGATGTAAAACGGGTTGTCGTCCTGTGCCAGCGAAACGCCGATGGTGATTTTCTGCTCAGCAATGGCGGGTACGAGCGCCGCGAGCGATGTCGGCATCACGAATGCCGCAGCAATAGCAGCCAAGCGAAATTTCGGCATCAGACGGCTCCCTGGTACGTTGGGTCGAGCCCGGTTTCGGGCGAGACCCAACAACGACGCGCGATGTTCGTTGGGTCTCGCGCAGAGCTCGACCCAACTACTCGCTCGCCGAGCGTAGCCTCTCTGCGGCAGCCGCCGCAATGATGACCACGCCTATCGCAACGCGTTGCCAGTACGAATCCACGTTGAGCAGGTTGAGCGCATTGCCCAGCACAATCATGATGAACACGCCGATCACGCTCTTATAAAGGGTGCCTTCTCCGCCGGTAAGGGCTGCCCCGCCGAGCACCACGGCGGCAATCGCGGTCAACTCGTAGAACTCACCCGCCGTGGGCTGGCCCGACTGCAAACGCGCGGCCAGCATCACCCCGCCAACTCCGGCGAGCGCCCCGCACCACACGTAGGTTGAGGCGATTACCCGGCGCACCGGGACGCCGGAAAGGTAAGCGGCCTCCCGGCCGCCGCCGGTCGCGTAAACGCGCCGGCCATAGGGGGTGGCATGCATCACGACAGAGAGAACAGCGAGTAAGACCGCGGGTACCCAAACGAGGTAATGGATGCCCAGCAACCGGCCGGAGCCGAACTCGATGAATGTCCCCGGCAGGCCGGTCTCGCCGCTCACCGGCGCACCCCCTGTGATCAAAAACACGACACCGCGGACCAGAACCATCGAGCCAAGCGTGGTGATGAAAGGATTGACATCGAGGAATGCGATCACCAGCCCATTGCCAAGCCCCACCAGCGCTCCGGCCGCAATCCCTGCAAGGCTGCCCGCTGCAATCCCTGCCTGCAGCATGACCATGCTCGCGATGCAGCCTGAAAGTGCCGCGGTGGAGCCGACCGAGAGATCGAAGCCGCCGCCCACGATCACGAATGTCATTCCCATCGCGATCACGGCCATGATCGAGGATTGCACGAGGATATTCATGAGGTTGAGCGGAGATAAGAAGCGATCCGTCAACAATGCCGTCACCGCGCACAGGACGACGAGCGAGACAAGCGGCATTTGCCCCGCAAGCTTTGGCCGTCTGATCATTCGATCCCAGCCTACCCGGCGATGGCGGAGCGCAGTTTCGCCTCGTCGAGGCCGGCGTCCCGGCCAAGCGCAGCCACGATACGACCGCGGCGAACCGCACAGACGGCGTCGCACAAGCGAACAAGCTCGGCGAGATCCGTGGAATTGAGCAGCGCCGCGCTGCCGCGGCCCGCGAACTTTCTGATCAAAGCATGAATCTGCGCCTTGGCTGCCACATCGATCCCCTGCGTCGGCTCTTGCAACAGAAGGACCGCGATGTTCCGCGCCAGCCATTTCGCAAGAATGACCTTCTGTTGATTGCCGCCCGAGAGGGCATGCGCCTTGAGCTTCGGATTGCGCGGACGAATGTCGAGAAGCTCGATGAGCTCGTCCACCATGCGGTCTCCTGCCCTCCTGTCAAACCAGCCGATGCGGGAAAGCACGTCGAGGTTGGCGAGCAGGATGTTCTCGCCGACCGAGAGGTTCATCACCAGCCCAAGGGAACGCTCTCCGGGTACCATTCCGATTCCCGCGGCGATGGCGCTGGCTGGGTTCCTGAACCGGTATTTCTTGCCGCGGACCTCCACAGTCAGTGGTGTTGCAAGACCGAACAGGCGGCGCAAAATTCCATCCGCCCCGCTCCCTAGGAGGCCGGCAAGTCCGATGATGTTGCCCGTGCGCAGCTCGACGTTGTTTACCCCGTCCGCTTTCGCGGCCAACAGCACGTCACCTGATTCCACCGCTGCATGAATAGAGTTGTCCATCATCCCTCCGGTCATGGCGGCTACGAGATCGCTCACCGAGAACGCGCCGCGCCGCTTGACCGCGACGACGCGGCCGTCGCGCAGCACGGTGCAACGATCCGCAATCGCCACCACCTCTGCAAGCTCATGGGAAATATAGATGACAGCGGTTCCCCGCGCCTGCATGCGTGCAAGCACCGCAAAGAGCCGTTCCACTTCGCGGTGCTCCAAGGCGGCCGTCGGTTCGTCCAGAATAAAAACGCGGCATTCTCTGGCGAGTCCCTTGGCGATCGCGACGATCTGGCGCTCGGCGAAGCTCAGCGATGCGACGCGGCGGTCCGGGTCCGGATGAAAATCGAGCTGAGAGAGGACGGCGCGGGCAGCCTCCCGCATGCGGCCGCGGTCGACGAGAGCAACCGGACCGAAGCGGCGCAGCGGCGGATCGCCGAGCGAAATATTCTCGGCAATCGACAGCGCCGGGACCAGGCGCAGCTCCTGCGGGATGGTTACAATGCCCGCCGCAATCGCGTCGTGCGGACTGGCAAAATTGCAAGGCCGCCCGGCAACGAAAATGCTCCCGCGGTCGGGACGGCGGACGCCACCCAGAATGCGGATCAGGGTGGACTTGCCGGCGCCATTCTCGCCGACGACGGCGTGAATTTCGCCGGGGTAGACTTCGAAGTCGACATGGTCGAGCGCAACATTGGCTTCGAATCGCTTGCAGATATCTTGCGCGTTGACCGCCGGGACGGCTCGCTCCGATCCGGTCCCGACGCTTACTTCCACTTTAGCCGCTCAAGAATTGCGCGTCCCATCACCCATTCCTTGTCCTTCTGCGACAGGAATTTCAGCTCCTGGGTGAAATGGGTGATGCGCTGCCGGTAGGTGGATTTGTTGAACGCGTTGGTGATGTCGGTGCCCCAGTAGCAGCGTTGGGGACCAAACGCATCGAAGCAGCGCTTGATATGCTCTGTCATGTCGCGCCAGGGATACGACTCCAGAGAATAGGTGGGCGTCGAGGAGACCTTGACCGAAATGTTCGGGAATTTGGCGAGCGCCACCACTTCGTCGATCGCCGGCTTGATTTTGCGCTCCTGCGCGATCTCGACGGTCAGGTTCATGTGATCAATGATCAGCTGCAGCCCAGGATGACGCTCCGCGATGGGTGCAAATCTCGAGCTGTTGCCCGGCGCGAGAAACATGACCGGCAAACCGGCCTGCTCGGCCGCGGGCCAGAACCAATCTGCGCTTCCCTTCTCCAACAGTGCCGCCTGCGCGCGGTGAAACGTGAGCCGCACGCCGAGCATCCCCGGCTGCTCACGCCAGTTCGCAAGCAGCGACGCGGATTGCGGCTTCTCAACCGGAATACGCCCCATGATGCCGAAGCGTGTGGGATGGCGTTTTGCCGCCTCGATCGCATAATCGTTGCGGTCGCCCGGCCAGGACGGCGGCACGATCACCGCGCGATCAACGCCGGCTTCGTCCATCATCGCCACCAGCTTCTCGATGGTGAACGGCTCAGGCAGCTGCGGCTTGCGGCCGGGCACCCACGGCCAATCCGGGCTTTCCGCTTTCCACAAATGGACTTGCGCATCGACGATCATGCTGGGAGACCCCTCTCTCTCATGCGCCACGGAAAATCATGGCGCTGTTTCTTTGCATCAATGTAGCGCATGCGTTACCGCGACGGCCCGACGATCGTCTTCTGAAACAGGTCCTGCCATTTGCGCGACTGATCGAGCATGGCCGCCGAATCGATAAGCTTCAGCGGACCGACATTGTACGGTGGCTGCAGGTTGCGGCTCACGGGGATGAACTGCCGGCCCGCAAAGATCGGCTGTGCTCCTGAAATCAGATAATCATAGAACAGGACGGCGGCGTAAGGATGCGGGGCATTGCGGACAAGCCCCTGCGCGGTCGCGCGCGCGATCGCCGGCGGAATGACGAACCAGTCGAGCGGTGCGCCTTTGCGCTTGGCTTGCTCCGCGAGATAGCCGTAGTCGCTTAACGCAAGCGGCACCTCGCCGGCCGCGACAAGATTATTGAGCAGACTGTGCCCCTTGCGCACGGAAATGCCGTTCGCCGCCACGATCTCGCGGAACAGGCGCAGCCCCCGCTCCTCCCCCATGTCCTTGACGGTCTCCGCGAACCAGTCGAAATCGTCCGCCTCTACCGCGAGCTTGTCCTTCCATTGCGGACGAACGAGATCGGCATAGCTCGCGGGCAGGCTCTCCTTGCTGATGAGATTGGTGTTGTAGGCCTGCACAAAGAGGCTGAGATAAATCGCGACCCATTGCCCGTGCGGTGGAATGGCTTGCGGAATGATGTCGGCCAGCGCGGGCGATTTGACCTCTTGCAGCAGGTTCTCGCGATAGAGCGGCTCGAGCGCCGAGGCCGCCCCCGCCGCGATGTCGACCTCGAAGCGCCGCGCCCGCGCTTCGCTGAGCACGCGCTGGAGAAATCCTTCCGAATCCGAACGCCAGACCTTGACCTTGATGCCGTATTGCTTGTCGAAGCCGGCCACCAACGCCGCGATATCCGCTGGTGGGACGGACGAATAGAACGTGAGCTCTTTTTCTTTCTTGGCTCCCTCCAGGAGCCGCTGCTGCCGATCCGGCCCCTGATATGCGGCAATTTCCGCGACTGAGCTCTGCTGCGCCAGTGCACAGTGGGCCGAGAGCAAAAGGGCGAGCACCGTGGAGTGGGCAAAGGCGTGCGCTGCTTGCCTCAATGGGGTCATGGATTTCAGTCTTCCGATCGCAGCTCATCCAAGGCGGAGCCTGATGTTACAGGTGTTTACAGGCGTGTCAAAAGTCGAAAAGGCGCAAAGAAATCTCTGTCAAACATCTCCATCGAAAAATTCGGACAACAAAACCAACGAGCAAATCGCCAACAAAAAAATGAAAAAAGTTCTTGACAAAGAAACGAAACTTGTGTATGAAAGCGCATCCTCC